>JADGFH010000534.1:3671-4721 GCA_016743925.1 Labilibaculum sp. | reverse complement strand
CCATTATACATATCAATACAATCCACCAGTAATTAATTATCCAATTATAAATTTTCTTCATAAAATTATTCATTTTCACCTAGTGGTATTTCGTTGTCAATCTGGGTCTCACAATGATGCTCAACAGCTCGGAGGTAGAATATTTGGCTTTTTGAAATACTCCTCGTCAAACCGTTATTTATTCCATTTAATTGTATTCTTTAAAACATCGATTTCACGAAGTCCTTGCAATGCTTTTTTCACAGAATCATTATTCATTATATCAGTCTTTGAATGGTGGTAATGATAAATTGCATTTGTAGTGACAGGTTTCGTAGTGCTTTAATTTCAGGCTTCTACGTAGCTTAGGTACGCTTAAAATCTTACCATTTGACACTTTTCCTACCATTACTTATATCAAATATTAGCTACTAGAGTATTATTTATAAATCCTTTGAATTCCATCCTAATTTATCAATTTGGTCAGAATAATTCTCAGTTAAGAATTCCTGAACCTCGTATCTATAATCAAAATCAGTTTGAGACTTTAACCATTCTAACGGCATTTCAGCATTCAAAGCATTACCGATTTCTTCCTCTAAATATTCAATAAGGTCATCAAGAGAATGGATACTAAAAGGGATATCATGAGTTTCATCTGTCCCATCTAAAGCTCCTTCTTCAAAGTTCCATTCTAAATTACTTATCGCTCCTTCTAATGCTTCTTGTGGAATATCTCTAATTGGGTCATAATAATCTTCCGCAATTTGATTAACGAATACTTCTAATTGTTCAAATAGCTGTTCGTTTCTTAATTCATCAATATCTAAAGTGTTTTGTAATTTAATTTTTAAAGGTTCTGAGATGAAAAGAAATATAGTCCTGATATAAACCGAAGAGTTTTGTAATTGTTTTTCAATGTTTTGAATAACAATATTCATTTCCTTAGTTGCTTGGTCATCATCTAGAATTATTATAACAGCTTTTGTGTTCTTATGGTCTCCATAAATATTTAATAATGAAGGTAATTGTCTAATATTATTTGCACCATTTAAAGTTTCAATTCTATAT
>JADGFH010000534.1:0-3661 GCA_016743925.1 Labilibaculum sp. | reverse complement strand
TTCTATATGATAAAGAATATCTATGTTTTATAGGCTCAATAAAGTTTTTAATTATTGGAATATCAGTTTTCCCTTCCACAAAAACTAATAAGTCATCAATCTTTACAGACTTTTTAGATTCAATTTTAGAAGATTCTTCGAACTTTAATATTTCTGTAGGTTCTATGTGTGATATTTTCTCTGCTTTTTCTTTCAAATCATATGGAGCTAACAAACTCCCTGTATCTGCAGCTTGTCGTAGTTTAAACTTTAATATATCTAAGAACAATATCTCTCCATTGAAAATTAGTTCAATATCATTTCTATCGAACAACAGTATATTTAGTGATTTTCCAAATTTCAAGGCATCTTCAACATCTTCACTGTATCCATTAACTGAAAGAAAAATACCACTGGTCGTATGAAATTTCCCATCTAATTTACCTTTGAATGAATAAATACTCGATGCTGGGAGTGGGTTTTCTACCCACTTAGCTTCCAGAAGAAATGTTTGTCCACTCCAAAAAAACGACCCATCTATTTGCTCCCCTTCAGGTTTGTAGCCAGACCTTGGCTCCAAGTCTTCATTTTGCAATACTGAGTAAATAATTTTCTCAAATTCAAATCCTCTTTTTTGAGGGGTGTATTTCTTCCCCTCCAAAAGTTCTTTGAATTTATTTTTAATCTCAGTTTTATTTAAAATCTCTCTTGACATCTGATATTTACTTAAATCGTTTCAAGGTTGCTCTGTTTTGCTTGTGCCTAACTGTCTTACTAAGTTTCGTAGGCGGTTAAAAGAATAATCTTATCAATGAACCAAGTAAGCAAGCCGATTAAATTTAGCTTTTTTTATGGGTTATTTTTTATTCGGTTAATTGTTCAATATACATAAAGGCTCCATTTTCAATAGAATAATCTCTGGAAAAATATTTTACTTTATCATCCTTAATAACCTTACCATTCTTTGTCCATCTCACGTTCCAATTTCTATTACAAGGTTGAATAATTGGTGTGATTAATTTTCCTTCTTCTATTTCAATATTCCAACTCCATTGAGGTTCAATTTGACCTGATTGAAAAGGTTCTACATTCCACAATTCTAGCTTATTGTTTTCATCAGGATTTTCAATTGGTTCCAATGCTTTGATTAATGGTTTATAAAATGTCAAATCAGATTCAGACCAACCTCTTCTGGGGAACTTAATAAACCTTTGTTTTCTCCAAAAATGTTCAGATTCCCTAGGTTCACAGAATAATACAAAAGCAATATTTCCTTTTTCATGAAAAACACTTTCGATTTTCTGAAAAAATATCTTTCCTAGCCCACATTTTCTATAATCTGGGTGAATTTCCATAATATCAATGTCAATAACTTTTTCATCTTGTGTCCAAACTACGAAACCAACTATTTGATTATCTAACTCGAAACTAATTAATTCTTTATTATAAAATGATTTATTAATTATTTCCCAATTGGAGTAAAAACCTTCACCATATTTTTCGGATTCATCAAGAAGCCAATTTTTAATATTCTCCAAATCTAGCTCTGATGGATTTAAGTTAATTTTATATTCATTCTTCATTTCGTAAGTCCTTGTTCCTATAATATTATACAATTATTTCTTTATCCCATTTTTCCAATAATTCGATGTATTTAATTTCATGCAAAGGTTTTTGGAATATTTTTTCTCGCATTTCATCTCTATGCCCTAAACAAAAAACTTCATTTATTGGCATGTTATTCTTGCCAGCTCTTCTCATACTATATCTTTCGTATTGCTCACCTTTATGGATTTCTCTACTACAATAGAAACATTTATAGCTCTTACCAGCTTTTTGATAAGTTAATCCTCTGTCATGCTTTTGTTTGGCTTGAGGTAATAACCGTTCATTATACTCTTTTTTATTATCAGTGAATAACCATTGGTAACAACCAGAACAACCAATTTTCTTATATTTCCCAACCTTGCCATACCCCAAATCTTCATAATTTTCAGACAAAGTAAATGCATCACAATACCATGCACCAGCAGAAAATTTAATATTCTCAACTTTATCTACTGTTATTGAAAAATTTCCCCAGGTACTCCTTTTTATATCAAAAGGTATTTTTTTTCCATTCATTAAAAAAAGCTGATATACATTATACATACCTATAGTTTTGTGTTTTTTTTAACTTCTATTTACCTTATCTAAATAGTGATAAAGTGAACTGTATGAGCAGTGGCAGATTCAACAGTGCTTTATTTTTAAACTGCTACGTAGTTTGAGTAGGATGAAAATCATGATATATAGAACTATTCTTGACATTACTAACTCAAGGTGTTAGACATATATCCTTTCTTTTCACTCTTAATCACTTGAGAAATAAGTAAGTCGTCTTCAATTTTTAATAGAATCAGAACTAAAAGTTTTAAGTAAGAGAAATATGCATGTTCGTGTTTCTCTAGTTCTTCAGGATTTGCCTGTGTTCCATGCAGGTAACTATTTCTTAAATCCAATCCATTTGTAAATTCACTTTTATTCAGGTAATAATTGAAATAACTTTGTTCTGGCCTAGACAATAACGTACTTTCAAAGAAAACCATATTTTGATTCTTCATTTGCATCGCTTCTTTTTGAAGTGCTTTTGGATATTGATAAAAGGAAGCAACTTCATTTTCATACAAATCTTTCAGAATTAACACTTTTGGAATATTATTAATCAGGATAAAGCTATTTTTATCAAGATGAAGAAATCCTTTATCTATAAGATAGTTTATTTGGGGCTTTTGGTGTTCTTCATAACTATTAAAATCAACTCTCTCATTGATAAGTAAATCAATAAAATTGCGATAATGTTTTTCTTTATATGGCTCTACATAAGCAAGTAATGTTTGGTCAGAAAAAAACAAATTTGAACATGCAACTAATTCTTTATTACCTTCATTGAAGTAAATATATTTGTTTTGATTTAAACTTGGTATATCTTTTATTGTGTTTGGAGTAGAAGACATTTGCAATAATTCAAAATCGATTCCTCCATCATCTACAAAAAGCTTGAATTGTTTTAGTACAGACTCGAATTCTGGTGCTAAAAATCGAACTTTTTCAAAACTCGAAACAATCGCTGAAGGCATCGAAAGTCTGGTATTATTAGCAAAATTGTATTTTTCTTGAAAGATTGATGTAAAAACACTTTGTAGAATATTCTCCAATGATTCTCCTAAATCGTTAATTATTGTACAATAAGCAACTATTTGAGCATGTGAAGCCATCTCACTCATATTAAACGCAACACCATGTCTATATTCACTTTGTGAATGAATACCTATAACTCTCTCCATTACTTCCATTTGATTTTTTTTGCTCACCAAATCTATTCTGTTTTGATTATCAAGATATTCAAACAGAATTGTAAAATTTAGGAACAAAGTATGAAAGTCATTGTTTTGTTTAATATAATCCAAACTATAGAAGTAGTTTGCCATTAACCCTTCCATATATCCCTTTTTATTTTTGCTTTGGTTTTTAGGAAAACTAATTGATACACCACGTTTTTGGAGGGAAACATTCTTTTTTTCTTCAAATATTTTAGCTGTTTCCAGCTTTTCTTTTCTTTTTGCTTTTAATCGAGTTTTATCGGATAATTTGAAATTATCTTTATTCCTTGTATTCCTAATTAAACGTAAATAATTTATGT
>JADGFH010000533.1 GCA_016743925.1 Labilibaculum sp. | reverse complement strand
ACCACTGTTGTCACCATATGCTCTTTCTCTGACTAGGTTAATATCTGTAACAGCTGCACCAGCATTATTTGTGTTGAATAAAGCTTCAGCTCTCATTAAATAAGCATCTGCTAAGCGGAATACAGGGAAATCTGTAGATGCAAAAGTAGGGCTATAATTATCAGCTCGTGAACCGTCGTTATTTCTTGCTGTAAATTTATAAACACCAATACCAAAGTCTCCGCTTGATGAAGGAGATGGGATATCAATTGATCGTTTTTGGCTTAGGTAGATTCTTCCATCAGGAGCCAAATCAAATAGACGATCAGTTGTTGGTACAGGAACATTTCCGTAAGTAGCAATTGTATCAACCAAGATATTCATAAAATCTTTTCTCGCTCTGTTACCATTCCAGTTTGGATTAGAAGGAAGGTCATGCAATGTTGCTGCGTCGATATATGTTCCATCACTAGAAGATTGAATAATGAAAGTTGTTCCACCATTGCCTTGAGTATTGATACCATCTTCGGCAAATGCAAAAATCATTTCATTGTTTCCATGCTGACGATCATTGTTTGCACTAAAGTTTTGTCTGTAATCTGTAGCTAAAGAGTAAGCATTGCTTGCAATAACTTTATCGCAATAGGTTTTACAATCTTCCCAATGTGCTGTTCCAGTATAAACCTCAGCATTTAAATATGTTTTTGCTAAAAGCATCCAACATGTACCTTTATCTGCTTGTGGATAGCTTGATCCTGGTTCTCCCAAATCTGTTTCTATAGCTTTCAATTCATCAACAATAAAATCGAATAAATCAGCACGTTGAATTTGTTCTGGGAAATATTTACCAACACCATCTTCTTCGGTTGTAAATGGAGGATTTGCAAACAAATCCATTAACCAATAGTAAGCAAATGCTCTAAGGAATCTAGCTTCTGCACGATATTTAACCACAGCAGGATCTGTATTTCCCGCAGTAACATTTAAAAAGTCATTGGCATAAGTTACACAAAGACTTAAACGTTGATATACGGCTGTTAAGAATGGATTTTGAGCACTCCACGATTGAGTATTTAAATCAGAAATACCAACATCACCCCAGGCATTTATTCCTTCGTCTGTAGTAATAGTTTGCAAATTCCAAAGAGCTCTCATAGTAATAAAGAAACCATCATTACTAGATGTAATATCAGCATCTCCATCACCTTGACCAGAAATAATAAAACTTGCATACAATTTGGCCAAAGTTTGTTCCATATATGCTGGATCGTCGCCAAGGTTTCCTGCCAAAATTCTATTTGGATCAGTCGGCTTCACATCCAAATCACTAACACAAGATGTATACACCATTGCAGTGATTAGGATACCGAATATTATATATATTTTCTTCATCTTTTGTGTTTTAGAACGTTAAGTTTACACCCATTGTAAATGTGCGTGGTCTAGGATAAAAATTATCATCAACTCCGCCATCAACTTCAGGGTCAAGACCATCATATTTTGTTATTGTAAATACATTTTGAACGGTAAAACTTACCCTTGCATTAATATCTTTTCCTGCAAATTTATCAAAAGAGTATCCAGCACTAATATTATCCATTTTCAAGAATGATGCATTCTGGATAAAATAATCAGAGGTAAATTGACGCTTAACAAAGTTTGTTTCACTCAAATAGGTTGGCATATTTTTCCAGTAACCGATTTGTTGCATTTGATCATATGAAGCACCTGCTGCAACTTGGTTTAAAACATAGTTGCCAATGTTTGCGCGTAACGATGTCGACATATCAAATTTCTTGTAATTGAAACGAGCAGAGATGCCAAAGATATCTGTAGGAGTAGGATTGTGATAAATGTATTTGTTAGCGTTGTCACCACTAATTACACCGCCGTTTCCAGCTAAATCATCATAAAGTCCTTCAATAGGTTTACCATTAACATCATAAACCTGAGAATTAACAAAGAATGAGTGCGCTGCTTCTCCAACTCTAGTGATTTGTCTAACACCTGTCATACCTCCACCTTCAGGAACACCAATGTATTCAGGATCATCTGTTAGAAGTAATTTAGTTAGTTTGTTTTCGTTGTGTGTGTAATTTAACCCAATGTTTAGAGACATATCTGGAGTAGAAATTGCTACAACGTTTAATGCAACCTCAATACCTTTGTTCTCAAGACTACCAACATTAGTATATAATCTATTAGAAAAATTACTACCACTTGGAATGGTTACATTATTTAATAAATTCTTTGTTTCTCTAAAATAGTAATCAATAGATCCATTAATACGATTATTTAAAAAACCAAAGTCTAATGCGATATTTTGAGTAGTCGTTTCTTCCCATTTAATATCAGGATCATAAGTATTTGGTCTTAATGTAGGAATGAATTCACCATTAATAGGGTAGTAGTAACCTTTTTGAGATGTTACGTATTGTGCTTGATAAGGATAATCGTTATCTGATATATCTTGCTGACCTGTAATACCCCAACCTAATCTTAGCTTTAGGTTAGACACAACTTCTACATCTTTTAAGAATGTTTCTTCATGCATTTTCCAAGCAAATGCAGCAGAAGGGAAAAATCCCCAACGGTTGTCGTCAGAAAATCTTGAAGATCCATCATATCTAAATGTTCCTGTAAAAAGATATTTATTCTTTAAAGCATAGTTCAAACGTCCAAAGAAAGAAACCAAGTAATTTTCTGTCTCAGAAGCTGTATCATTATCAACCTGTAATGGGTGAGCAGCATCTTCTATAGATCTTGTATAATTAGTATCTTCTCTTTCAAAATGTTGCCATGAATATCCTCCAGTTACATCTAATCTGTGATCTGTATTGAATTCTTTTTTGTAATTCAAATAGAAATCAAGAAGATTGTTCTTATTCTTGGCAGTATAATCACTTAGCTTACCCCAAGCAGAAGGAACCAAAGTTGATGGTGATGTTGTTGGACGATTATTCTGTCCATCACTTTTAGCATAGTCAGTAGCCAAATTTAAATTTGCTTGCATTCCATTAATAAATGGAAGCGTGTAATTTAACTTTAGATTTCCAACAAATCGATATACATCAGATTTATTGTTAACAGCCTTAGCTTGTTCTACCGGATTTGGAGTACCAAGACTAGCACCATAATTTTGCCACTGGTAATAACCATCTGAGTTAGCATTACCATCTTTGATTGGTTGAGTTGGATCCATTGAAATTGCAGAACCAATTGCTCCATCATCTCCAAAATTATTATTGGTCATCATGAATTTAGCATTCATATTTACCTTAAGCGCATCGTCAAAGAATGTTGGATTTAAATTTAATGCTCCAGTGTATCTCTGCATATCTGTATTTTCCAGAATACCCGTTTGGTCAGTGTATCCTAAAGAAACACGATAAGGAATGTTTTTCTTTGATCCTGAAAAAGCTAAATTGTGATCGTGAGAGATTGCTGTGCGGAATATTTCTTTCTGCCAATCTGTATTCTCAGTCCCCAATTTGTCATAGTTCAAAGGATCAAATAAATTTCTGTTCTCATTGGCAATTTTTCTTAATTGATCACCAGAATAAACATCGATATAATCAATGGCTGAAGCAACAGAAACACTTCCACTATAATTCACTTTTAAAGGAGATCCTTTCTTACCTTTTTTTGTAGTGATAATAATAACACCATTGGACGCTCTAGAACCATAAATTGCAGTTGAAGAAGCATCTTTCAGAACTGTAAATGTTTCAATATCATTTGGATTAATGAAAGATAGAGCATTTGAGCTACCACTTACATTATTTCCAATACTTTCAATTGGCATACCATCAACAATAATTAATGGATCATTTGATGCATTGAAAGAGGAACCTCCACGAATACGTATTGTAGAACCGCTACCTGGAGCACCTCCAGCTGAAGTAATAACAACTCCAGCAGATTTACCTACTAAAAGATCTTGTGGAGATGTAATATTACCTTTGTTAAAATCTTTAGAAGAGACACTTGATACTGAACCTGTTTTGTCTTCTTTTTTAACTGTACCGTAACCAATCACAACTACTTCCGAAAGATTTTCGGTTTCAACACTTAATATGATATTAATTTGAGTTTGGTCACCAACAAGAATTTCTTGTGGTTGATAACCAATGAAAGAGTATGTGATGGTAGCATTGGCGTCTACAGATAAAGTGTATTTCCCATCAATGTCGGTAGTGGTTCCTATTGTTGTACCTTTTACAACTACAGAAACACCGGGAATACCCATGCTATCGTTTGCATCGGTAACTAAACCAGTAACTACTTTTTCCTGTGCATGTATAATGGTAAAAGAAAATACCATTACAAACATGAGGAGTAGTTTTCTAAGCCTACTAATGTTAAGTTCCATAAATTAGAAATTTAAGATAAATTATAAATTAGTTAATCATTAAGGTGTTTTGGTTGTTAATATATGAACTCGCATTTCCGACTTGGGTTCTTCCTTTATAACAAACCAATATGCCCTTAATTTTAAGTTAGCCTTAATTAATTCTTTAGTCCAAAGTTAAAAAATGTAAAAATGGACCTGTAAATGATTGATAGTTAAGTGCGAATAAATCATCGCAAACGTCACCGCAAACGTTTGATATGTAAAAATATCAATATATTAATATGATGCAAATAAAACATACTAGAATCTATTGAATTGTTTAATTTTTTCTATATTTACAATGCTTTCAGTAGTTGATGAGATACTGTCTATCATGTTTTGAATCATATTGTTGAGCTATATAGTAT
>JADGFH010000532.1 GCA_016743925.1 Labilibaculum sp. | reverse complement strand
TCAAGGGCATAAACAATTAATATTGAAAAGTTTGCTTAGATAGAATACACCATTAAAGTACTTCCATGACGAACATACATTCTTTTGTTATGAATAACCAAGTGCGCCCAATGCTGCTTTTCACCCATTGTTACTCTAAATGAACTCTTTTTATCATACGAATCATTACTTACATCAACCAAACCAATTTCTCCAGTATCTGCATAACAATACAATTTACCATCAGCTAAAACTACATTTCCTCTTCCTAGCATTTTTGAAGAATATAATGTTTCTCCGGTTTTCCAGTCTAGACAAAACCATTCTTTATTTGAATGGCCTGATCCATAAATTTTTCCATCCAAAAGAATAACACCTCCCATTTGATTATCTAAAGAAGCATTTCTCCATTGTTCCGTCACGCTTGCTCCATCATCAGATAATTTAAGCATTACACTACCTTGACCATAGCCACTAAAACAATATAACAAACCATTTTCATACACAGGTGTGTTCGGTTGAATTGCATACTTATTAGGATGATCGAATGACCACAACAACTCCCCAGTCTCTGCATCAACACCAATAATTACATTACCTGTATGCGTAACCAATAAATTACGATTTGCCAATCTTACAATTGCAGGAGAACAATAAGCCGATTTTTCACCATTTGGTTTAGCTTTCCAAATTAATGAACCCGTTTTACGGTCTAAAGCAACCATACTCGCTTTGGTTCCTCCAGGAGTGCAAAATAGTTTGTCACCATCCACTAGCAAATTCTCAGTTACTCCCCAACGAACATTTTCGCCTCCAAATTCAGTTAGAATGTCCTTCGTCCAAAGTATTTTACCATCTGTAGCATTCATGGCAACAACTTTTCCAAAACCACTCATTACATATACAATTCCATCATTAATCATTGGAGTTGATCGTACACCATTAAATGACTCCATCCATTCTGCTCCGTAAATTTGTTTCCACAGAATTTCTCCTGAATGCCCCAGAGCAATAACAAACCCCTGATCACCATCAGTCCCTGCTGTGTAAACAACATCTTTAGTGACAGCAGCAGAAGCATGTCCCTCTCCTAATCCATCAAAATGCCATAAGAGTTTAGGCCCTTCGGTTGGCCACTCATTTAGTAATCCAGATTCTTGGTAGATTCCATCTCTATTGTCACCTCTCCATTGCGCGTTATCTTGAGCAAAAGAAAAAGTACCAACAAATAACAAGACTAGTAATACGATTTGTTTTTTCATTATAAATCAGCTTTATTCTATAGTTTAATAATATTCTAAATCACTTAAAGATACAGGCTATTCCATTGTTATTGAAATTAACATAGCACTTGGACTTATATCTATTTCGGGTCTAAATAAAAACAAGATCCATTTATTAACATATTCAACATTAAGAAGAAGACACAACAGAAATAACAAATCTCTGAAGATTGTATTTATTTAGAATCACTAAATAAAAATCCAAAACAACAAATCTCACTATAATCAATACATTATAAGACTGAAATGTCTTTTATTTTTTACAATATGATTATTGTAAAACTAATAAGACGCACCTCTTTTTCATCATGGAATTAAGCAATAATATCGCTAATCTAGAGACTTCCAACTAAGCGTTAACAACTTTTTAACGAGTATTTTTTAATGATTCTAAATATCTATTCGATTATTGACTTATTTTTTATGTGATTTCTTATATCTTTAAGATTATACACCAATACATATAACTAATGAAGAAGTCAATATTATTTCTATTTCTTGGCCTTGCCCTAAGCACTATCTCTTGTCAAGATAAAAAATCAACTAAGGAAGAATTACTACCTATGGGTGTTAGTAAAATAGTTGCGAAAGAAACTTTTAATGCTGGAGGTTACACTTATATCAATGGTCAAAATGGAGTTTGGCTAGCTGTAGGACAAACAAATATCGAATTAAACAAAGCCTATTATTATCAAGGAGCTCTTGAAATGAGAAACTTTCATAGTAAGGAATTAAATCGCGATTTTCCTCTTATTTATTTTCTAAATTCAATTTCAAACACTCCTACTTCTGCTCCGATTAGCAAACCTAAAGCAATGTCTGCAGGTAAAATGGAGAAACAGGTAAATAAAAAAATCGAAGTTCAGCTTGATAAAAAAGAAGGCGTCACTAGTATAGCTGATGTTTATAAAAATCACAAAGAGCTATCAGGAAAAGAAGTTACAGTGTACGGCAAAGTGGCTAAATTCAACAAAAGCATTATGGGAAAAAATTGGATTCACATTCAAGATGGATCTGATTTTGAAGGCAATTATGATCTGACCATCACAAGTCAAGATGTAACAAGCGTTGGAGAAATTGTTGAACTCACAGGTAAAATTACTTTAAATAAGGACTTTGGAGCTGGATACTCTTACGCAGTAATTATGGAAGAAGCTAAACTAACATTAGCAACAAAATAGTCTTTTCATAAATTAATATGTTGCAAAAATTTTTATTAACATATATTTTTTATAATTTTAGAATAGTACAATTCAACTAACTACATACAACTAATTACAATTTACATCAAAGCGGCTTCGGTCGCTTTTTTTTTAATTCTATAATCAAACTAAGATTAACATAGCCCTATTTTTATCGTAATAGCAATGTCGTGTCAGGATTCTTTTTCATAATTTCTTTTTGTTTTTATTGATTTTGTTAATTTTAACAAGTAAATCAAAAAATCAACAAATGAAGAAATGCATTCCCTATGCCTTCACAATACTTTTTTCAGTTCTTCTTCTAATTGCTTGCAACCCTAATGATAACATCATTTACCAATCGGATGATTTTAAAGTTTATCCCAATAGAATTGAACAAGGAGAACACATCGCAATAGCCCACTCTGCTGATCACATTAGCTCTAACTATCCTGGATTGAGCAAAATAGAGTGGAAACTTGAAAAAAAGCTAGATGGATATCCAACCTATAAATCTAACCAAGTTTTACTAAATGCCATTTACCAATTATCGCTTGAAGAAATTGAAAAAAACATAGCTCCTGATTCTACCTTTAATACAGGAGAAAAATGGAAAGGTGTATGGACTAGAGACATTAGTTACAGTGTAATATTAGCCTTAGCAATAACCAATCCTGAAATTTCAAAAAACAGCTTACTCAGAAAGGTGAAAAATGACAAAATTATTCAAGACACTGGTACTGGAGGTTCTTGGCCAATCAGTTCCGATCGTATGATTTGGTCTGCTGCGGCATGGGAAATATACAAATCAACAGGAGATCTCGACTGGCTGCGTAAAGTCTATTTCATTATTAAGAATTCAACAGAAGATGATTTAAATGTAGTTTGGGATTACCAGAAGAGACTATTTAAAGGAGAATCATCCTTTTTAGACTGGAGAGAACAATCCTATCCAGATTGGATGGAACCTGTTGACATATACAATTCCTATAGCTTAGGAACTCAAACTGTACACTACCAAAGCCTTAATGTGCTAATAAAAATGGGTACTATTTTGAATAAAGATGTACAAAAGTATCAGGATATATCCCATGCTTTTAAAGCAAGTATAAATGATAAGCTTTGGCTACCAAAACAAAAGTACTATGGCCAATTCTTATATGGTAGAAAAAACCATATGCTATCGGAAAGATCAGAAAGTTTAGGAGAAGCTTTAAGTGTTATTTGGAATGTTGCTGATGAGAAAAGACAAAAAGATATTGTTTCGAACACTCCACTCACTAGATATGGAGTTCCTTGCTTTTATCCACAGATTCCAAATATACCTGCTTATCACAACAAAGCGGTATGGCCTTTTGTACAAGCCTATTGGAATTGGGCTTCCACCAAAGCTGGCAATATGAATAGTTTAAAATGGGGAATGGCCAACATGCTACGATCTACTGCCCTCTTTCTAACGAACAAGGAAAATTACCTAATATCGAATGGTGATTTTAATGGAACTGAAATTAACTCCGACAGGCAATTATGGAGTGTTGCAGGTTCACTTTCAACATTTTTCAGAAGTCTTATTGGCATCAGCTATACTGTAGACCATTTAACGTTTCAACCTTTTATTCCTCGTGAATACAAGGGAAAACAAAGTGTAGAAGGCCTTCGATACCAAAATGCAATTCTTGATATTGATATTTACGGTTTTGGAGATCAAATTGAATCATATTCTCTTGATGGGAAATACTACCGACATGCTATTGTTCCAAAAGAAATGAAAGGAAGACATAAGATAGAAATTAAGATGAATAATAAAGCTCCAGTAAAATCAAAAATAAATCTTGTAAATGATCTTGAGGCTCCGGAAACAACTACGGTCAGATTCAATGAAAACACTTTATCTTGGCACAAAAAAGAAAATGCAGATCATTATCATGTTTATCAAAACGGTGAACTTATATTGGAAACGAAAGACAATTATATGTCGGAAGTCAACAGTAAAGAACCTATCGAATTTCAAGTTCAAACATCAGACAGTTTAGGCAATCTATCTTTTTTAAGTGAGCCTATCTATGTTTACAATTCTGAATATGAACGATTAATTGAAGCCGAAGATTTCGATTTTAAATCAAAAACATCATATGTTGTACTCAGCAAGCAGAAGAACAGAGAATTTTATTTTAAGATAAGAATTCCGCGTGAAGGAAAATATTTCATTGATTTTTTATATGCCAACGGCAGTGGTCCTATAAATACGGATAACAAATGCGCTATACGTAGTTTTTGGGTTAATAATACCTATACTGGAAGTCTTGTTTTCCCACAGCGTGGT
>JADGFH010000531.1 GCA_016743925.1 Labilibaculum sp. | reverse complement strand
TTTTGAAAAGAAAATGCTTAGTCGCTTTTCATCGAAGAAAAAGAAAAATACCATGCACAAAGAAGCTTAATCTATAATAATACAACACACACAAGAACAATCCTCTATGCAAAAAGAAGAAATCGCAGAGAAATTTAAAGAATTACAAAATCGAATTACTAAAGCTATTGCAACAACCGATGGGAAAGCTTCATTTATAGAAGATCTTTGGGAAAGAGATGGAGGTGGTGGTGGCAGAAGTCGAATTATTAAAGAGGGAAATATTATTGAAAAAGGAGGTGTTCAATTCTCTGCAGTTCATGGCAGTTTACCTGAGAAAATAAAATTAAAACTAAAATTAAACAACGATCCGTTTTTTGCAACTGGAGTATCTTTAATTATGCATCCAGAGAATCCTCATGTTCCAATTATTCATATGAATGTTCGCTATTTTGAATTGGAAGATGGCACATTTTGGTTTGGTGGCGGAATTGATTTGACGCCTATCTACATAAACAAACAAGAAGCTAAAGAATTTCATCTTCAGTTAAAAGAAGTTTGCGATCGTCATCATCCGAATTATTATCCTAAATTTAAGGCTTGGGCTGATGAGTACTTCTTTCTTCCTTTTAGAAATGAAACTCGAGGCGTTGGTGGTATTTTCTTTGACCATTTAAATGGTACAGATGGATTATCAAAAAAAGAAACATTTGCATTTGTAATGGATCTTGGAAATCTATTTGCTCCTCTCTACTGCAAAATCATGAGAGATAATTCCAAACAAAGCTATTCTGTACAAGAAAAAGATTGGCAATTACATCGTAGAGGACGTTATGTTGAATTCAATTTAGTGCTTGATAAAGGCACCAAATTTGGATTAGATACCAATGGCAGAACCGAATCTATTTTGGTAAGCATGCCTCCAGAAGTAAAATGGACCTATCAATACGAAATTGAAGCCAACTCTAAAGAAGAGCAAACCTTAAATCTGTTAAAGAAAGGTATTAATTGGATTGCATAAATATTCAAATAACTTTCAACAAAATCACTAGCTAATTGTTTAATCTATAAAAGAAAATTTTTATTATTTTTCCTAAACAAAACGATCGTATCCTTTAGCTCGTTCTATTTCTATAAAATAAAGAGTGCATATGTCGAAAAGAACTACCGTATTACTATTAAACCTTGGAACTCCTAAAAGTCCAAACGTCTCTGATGTTAGAACTTACCTATTTGAATTTTTAAATGATCCTAGAGTTATAGACATTCCCTGGTTGCTACGCAAAATATTGGTTAACCTAATTATTGTACCATTCCGCGCGAAGGGATCTTCTAAAATTTACAAGCAGGTTTGGACAAAAGAAGGTTCTCCATTGATGATTTATGCAGAAAAGGTACAGAAGTTACTTCAAGAAGAGTTGGACGATAATTATACGGTTGAAATGGCCATGCGCTATCAGCAACCATCCATGAAAAATGTTTTGACTAAAATTCAAAAGGAAATGCCAGCGAAACTCATTATTTTGCCTATGTATCCTCAATACGCTTCATCTTCGACAGGTTCTACTTTTCAAAAAGCGATGGAAATTATAAAGAACTGGGAAGTAATACCAGAAGTAAAGTTCATCAATCAATTTTTCGATCATGAAGGATATCTAGATACAATTGTTGAAAAAGCGAGGTTGCACGATTTAGAAGAATTTGACCATTTCATGTTCTCTTTCCACGGTCTACCTATCCGGCAAATTAATAAAGTACATCCAGATCAGAATTGTAAAAAATGTGACTGCCACAAAAAATTTAAACCTGAAACGGATTATTACTGCTACCGATCAACTTGTTTTGAAACCGGTCGTTTATTAGCTGAACGATTAAATATACCTAAAGAAAAATACACCGTCTCATTTCAATCTCGATTGGATAAAAACTGGTTGGAACCATTCTCCGACAAAATTGTTGAAGAAAAAGCAAAAAATGGCCTAAAGAAGATCTTAGTATTCAGTCCTGCTTTTGTTGCCGATTGCCTTGAAACAACTGTTGAAATTGGCATTGAATATCGAGAAATATTTGAAGAAAATGGTGGTGAAGAATTGGTATTGGTTGAAAGCTTGAATGATCATCCAAAATGGATCCAAACACTCAAAGACCTTGTCCTAAACTAAATAAAATTAGATATTCAACCTTTACATCATCAAATTCATTCCCCAAACAACTTGGGCAATACTGGTCAAATATCTTGGGTACTGTTATTCGAACTACTTGGGTAGTACTTCTCGAATATCTTGGGTAGTATTGCCCAATCAGCTTGAGTAAATTACTTCTTCTCTCCACAAAATCTATTATCTGATTTTATTTCACGATTCTTTTCTTTCCATGTTTCATCCAACCAACCTAAAACTGCATCCAGACGATTATCAAATTTCGAAAAGAATGGTTTTATATCGATAAGAAGTGTGCCAACAAGAATATAGACATCTTCAAAATAAAAGAGCTTGTTTCGATAATCGAAACAAGCTCCATAGTGCGCCAAGAACTCTTATGAAGAGTATTGTTGTTTAAGCCTCAACAAATTTTTGAGGTTTAATCATTCTTTCCGGAGAAAGAATTTCATCTAGCTTCTCCTTATTCAGTAATCCTTCTTCAAGAATTAAATCATAAACACTTCTATTTTCAGTCAAAGCTCTTTTGGCAATACGAGAAGAAGCCTCATATCCTAATGTTGGATTAACAGCAGTTACAATACCAATGCTATTCAATACCATTTCTTTACAATGTTCTACGTTGGCAGTGATACCTGTTATGCAACGCTCTTTTAAAGTTGCCATTCCATTCACCAACATTTCCATTGATTCTAAAATTGCACGAACCAAAACAGGTTCCATTACATTTAACTCCAATTGCCCAGCTTCTGCAGCAAAAGTCACAGTTAAATCATTACCAATTACTTTGTATGCAATCTGATTTACCACCTCTGGAATAACAGGATTCACCTTTCCAGGCATAATAGAAGAACCAGGCTGCATTTTTGGTAAATTAATTTCATTAAATCCACAGCGAGGACCAGAAGATAACAAGCGTAAATCGTTACAAATTTTCGATAATTTAATTGCTAAACGTTTAACAGCTGAAGAGTACATTACATATGAACCAGTGTCAGGAGTAGCCTCAATAAAGTTCCCTGCTAAAACGATATCTAAATCAGTAATATCACGCAAGTGCTTTACACATTTATCAGAGTATTCTGGTTCTGAATTAATTCCTGTACCAATTGCTGTCGCTCCCATGTTTACTTCTAGAAACAATTTTGCATTTTGGTTTAACCTTTCAACTTCCTCCTCTAAATTTACAGCCCAAGCCTCAAATTCTTGTCCTAATGTCATTGGAACCGCGTCTTGAAGTTGGGTTCTTCCCATCTTAATGACATCCTTGAATTCTTCCCCTTTTTCTCGAAATCCTTCCACTAAGCTTTTTAAACCTGAAACCAAATCCTCATTCATTAAAATCAATGCAATTTTAATTCCTGTTGGATACGCATCGTTAGTTGATTGAGATAAATTGACATGATTGTTTGGATGGCAATGTTCATATTCTCCTTTTTGGTAGCCCAAAATCTCCAAAGCTCTATTGGCAATTACTTCATTTGCATTCATATTAGTAGAGGTTCCTGCACCACCTTGAATCATATCCACTGGGAAATGTTCATGCAATTTCCCATCAATAATTTCTCCACAGGCTTTTAGAATCACATCTGTTTTATCAGACGCCATTATACCAAGCTCATTATTTGCTTTAGCAGCTGCCCATTTTACCATAGTCAAAGCTTTAATAAATTTTGGGTAGGCACTTAATTTTACCCCACAAATATCAAAATTTTCAACAGCTCTTAATGTCTGAATGCCATAATACGCATCTTTAGGAACTTCCTTGTTCCCGATTAAATCGTGTTCAGTTCTCGTACTCATTGTGATTATACTTTTCCCTTTAACAAATCTTAATTAGAAAAATTCCTTCTCAAAAAAAAATGCTAAATCCGTTTATAATTAGTGTTTGTTTGTTGCCACAAATGTAAAAGAAGAATCAAATTTATACCACGATTTAATTAAAAATCAATCAGCAAACTACTTCACAACACAAAAACCTGTTTTAATGATAATTACATCAATCAAAACAGGGTTTTTTAATTCTTATTCGTCTGATTTCAGTATGTTTTTCAACAGAATACAAACGTTTCCGATAAAAAGGGATCAGATAAATCTAATCTATTCAAAATCTTGAGAATTCTCTTCAACTTCTGATAGTGGTTTTAGGTGCTCAGGAATTTCCTCATTCAACTCGTCATTAAAAAATGGAAATACATCCATTAATGGACTTTCAGTAATTGAATGAATTTCATAAGGTACAATCATAGTGCTTAAAGACTCCTCTAAAAACTCATAAGCCTGTTTCACATTATTTGCTTCAGTAAGCATGTAATTGTTCGCTTTTTTCTCTTTACCAGATGCTTCATCAACATCAACAAAAGAAACCTTTGCCTTATACCAACGGTCTCCATTTTCGTTTGGAAAAAGTTCTGTTACGTTAGACTTACTAATGTTTGTAACATTAAAATCACCACTGATCATCTGCTCTAATTCCTTGTGAATCCGAGCTTCTGCTTCAGTAAACGAAACAGCATCTACTAAATAAGGCTCCGAAACTTTTTTCTCTTTACCTGAAACTTCATCAATTTTAACGTACTTAACTTTACACTCGAACCAATTATTTGTCATCATATTATTTTTATTTTT
>JADGFH010000530.1 GCA_016743925.1 Labilibaculum sp. | reverse complement strand
GTTTAGATGTGTATCCCATTAAAAACCAAAGCATAGCTTGCTCTTTAGTTAGCTTCGAGATAGGAGGAATAACACCATAAGCATCAGCAGTTAAGAACAATATCGTATTTGGATGTCCAGAAACTGAACTTTCCTTTATGTTGTCAAGGAATGATAAAGGATAACTAGCTCTTGAATTTGGAGTGTAACGAGCATCAAAAAAGTCAATATCTCCATTAGGATATATCATTGCATTCTCAATGATAGAACCATGCTTTTTATATTCTGCATCGTGCATAACAGCCTTGTAAATTTCTGGCTCATTTTCAGGCTTGATATCGATCATTTTTGCATAACATCCATTTTCAAAGTTGAAAATGCCATTATCACTCCACCCGTGCTCATCATCACCGAGTAATGCTCTTTCTGGATCTGCTGATAAAGTTGTTTTACCAGTTCCTGATAGTCCTAATAAAAGTGCTGAATCTCCGTTTTTTCCTTCATTGGCAGAACAATGTAATGGTAGCACTCCTTTAAATGGTAAATAGTAATTCATGACAGTAAACATTAGCTTTTTCATACTTCCCATATAAGAGGAACCATAAACAATACCAATTTTCCTATCAAAATCGACTACCACACAAATATCAGAAGTCTCTCCATTTGGCATATCTCTTACCAAACCTTTGTAACGATCTTTATTTAACTTGTCATTTGGAAGAGCAATTAAAAAGAATTCGTCGTTAGCAAAAACAGATTTATTTAGATCCTCTGGAATTGGTCTAAACATGTTGTCTATAAATACCTGACTTAAGGCTTTGTCGCAAATGGTTTTTACAGGTAGCGCAAAATTAGAATCCGCACCAATTACTCTGTCGGTTGTAAATAATGTTTTTTTCTCTTCAATTACTTTTAAAGCATCTTCAAATATTAACGCAAACGTTTGCGGATTCATGCCGATATTATTGGCTGAAGACCAGTCAATATGTAATTCGCTTTCAGGATTTTTAACAATGTAAGTGTCTTTAGGACTTCTTCCAGTTGAATGTGCTGGAGTCCATGTAGCCAATGTCCCATTATTAGTTACGATAGCTTCCTTATTTTCTACAGCCTGAGAAATAAGTTCCTCTCTAGAGACGTTTTCTCTAAGATTAGAATGCTTGTGTAATGATTTTTTTAAATCTTCAATCATACTGATTTCGATGACGTTCATGTGATATTTGTTTAAGTTTGGAGCTCAAACATATGACTATATATAAACAAATCCTACTATGTAGATAGTTTTTATGAACTTTTTTTATATTATTTCTAAATAAGATTTCGTACTTTTATCGTGGGAAAGATTGATCTGAATGCGTTCATATACAGGACAATTCAAGATTTTAATCTTTTTTTTTGTTTAAGATAATCTTCTATGTGTCTTGAAATACAAACGTTTGCGCTAATTTTATTATTTTAAGTAAGCAGATAATTTCACCCTCAATTGTGTTCAATAGTTAAGTTCAAAAAAAATCCTGATAGTATGTTATTGTGAAGAAAAAAACCTCCAAAAGACTAACTTTTGAAGGTTTTGAGATATGAAATTGTAATTTAACCTATTACCTGTTGTCAATAATGGGTTGATATTACAAACTAGTCTTTAGATCTTGGATGGAAATTTTTAATTGTTTCCTTAAGATATTCACGATCCAAGTGAGTATAGATTTCGGTAGTAAGAATTGATTCATGTCCTAACATTTCCTGTACAGCTCTTAAGTCAGCACCACCTTCAACTAAATGCGAAGCAAAAGAATGACGGAAAGTATGAGGAGAAACATTTTTCTTCAAACCTACTTTTTTCGATAAATTTTTAATTATTGTAAAAATCATAACTCGAGAAAGTTTACGACCTCTGCGGTTTAGGAAAAGAATATCTTCACTATCCTTATCGATATTTAATTTACCACGATACATCTTAAGATATATTTTGATTTCTTTTTTAGCTTTCTTTCCAATTGGAATTAAACGCTCTTTGTTTCCTTTTCCGTGAATTTTAATGAATCCCATTCTAAAATGTAAATTCGAAACACGTAGGTCAATCAATTCTGAAACACGAAGTCCACAAGAATAAAGAGTTTCAAGAATAGCTCTGTTTCTTTGACCTTCAGCCTTATTCATATCAACAGCTTTAACTAAAACGTCAATTTCGTCTGTTGTTAAGGTGTCAGGAAGTTTACGTCCAATTTTTGGAGCTTCTAATAAAGCAGTAGGATTCTTTTCAATAATTTCTTCAAGTAGCAAATATTTAAAGAAAGCTTTGATACCAGATATAACACGAGCTTGTGTTCTAGGACTTGTACCTGCATCGTTAATCCATGCTACAAAATCTTTTAAGTGTTGAAGAATTACTTCTTCAGGAGCAACTTCTAAATTTTTCTCTCTAAAAAAGGTTGTTAATTTAGTAATGTCATTAATGTAAGCGTCTACTGAGTTTTTAGAGAGGTTTTTCTCTAATGTCAAGTACGTCTTGAAGTTTTCAATTGTTGTTGTCCATTTCATTTTATTCAATTTTTAGTATGTAGTTTAGTTGTAAGTATTATCATTTTATGATTAAATTTACTCAATAAGTATTAAGTTACGAAATCTTTATGATAAAACTTGTCTGCAATTTAAAAAAATATTACGTAAGATGGAAAGTTTTATAATAGCACTTTATGTTTAACCTTTAAATCCTTTGACTAAATGAATTTTTTGATCATAAATGGACCAAACCTTAATTTGCTTGGAACCCGTGAAAAATCTATATATGGAGAAGTTTCCTTTGAAACTTATTTTCAACAACTAAAAGAGAAATATGGTAAAGTAAATCTTGAATATTATCAATCAAACGTTGAGGGTGAGTTGATTAATGAGATACATCGTGTTGGATTCTCTTACGATGGTATAATAATTAATGCGGGTGCTTATACTCATACTTCTCTAGCACTTGCAGATGCTATTGCTGCGGTAAATACAACTGTAATAGAAGTTCATATTTCTAATGTGCATAAAAGAGAGGAACTTAGGCATAAAACAATGATTGGAAAGTGCTGTTTAGGAACCATTTCAGGTTTTGGTCTTGATTCTTATCGATTAGCTTTAGAAGGATTGTTAATTTATTGTGACAAAAGGTAGGTTATTTTTGATAAATGGAATTTTTCGTATGTTTAAGATTATATAGAACTTCTTTAAGCATATTACATAGCTAGGGAGAATTTAAGTACCTTTGCTGTGCCAAAACTAATATTGAAAGAGTAACTCGATGAAGAAGCACACAAAAATTATTGCGACTATCTCCGACAAAAAATGCGATGTGGGATTTTTAACCCAACTTTTTGAGGAAGGAATGAATGTTGTTCGACTTAATACAGCTCATCAAACTCACGATGATGCATTGAAAGTTATTAAGAACGTAAGAAAGGTTTCTGATAGAATAGCCTTACTTGTTGACACAAAAGGTCCGGAAATAAGAACCGTTGATGTTGAAAAGGAAATAGACCTCAAAAAGGGAGATCGGATTAAAATGCAGGGAAAAGGTGGTCCTGAATGTACGGATGTTTGCCTTAGAGTGAGTTATGAAGAATTTGTAAAAGATATTGAAGTTGGGAAAAAAGTACTAATTGATGATGGGGAATTAGAATTGCTTGTTATTGATAAGGGGGTGGATTTCCTGATAGTAGAAGCTCAAAACGATGGTGTCGTAAAGAACCGTAAGAGTGTTAACGTTCCTGGGGTTTCTATTAACCTACCTTCTTTAACTCAAAAAGATATTGAGTTTATTCAGTTTGCTATTGAGCAAGATATTGATTTTATCGCTCACTCATTTGTGCGTCATAAAGCTGATGTTCTTCAAATTCAAGGATTGCTTGACAAGCAGAATTCTGCAATAAAAATTATTGCTAAAATTGAAAATCAAGAGGGAGTTGACAATATTGAGGAGATTTTAGACCATGTTTATGGAGTGATGGTTGCTAGAGGTGATTTGGCAATTGAAATTCCTGCTCAGAAACTTCCAGTGATTCAAAGGAAAATCATTCGTAAATGTATTGAGAGAAAGAAGCCGGTTATTATTGCCACTCAAATGCTTCACTCAATGATTAATAATCCAAGACCAACTCGTGCAGAGGTTAGTGATATTGCTAATGCGATTTATAACAGAACCGATGCAATCATGTTAAGTGGTGAAACAGCTTATGGTGAATATCCTGTTGAAGCAGTTCGAACTATGAAGGAGGTTGCTATTGAAGTTGAAAAGGAATTATTTCCTGATACTCGAAAAAACTTTGTACGGGTAAATCAAGAACTTCCTATCATCTTGGCACGTTCAGCAGTTAAGGCTTCACAATCTTTGCCCGTTAAGGCAATTATTACTGATACTTTGACAGGAAGAACAGGAAGATATTTATCTGCTTATAGAGGTACTTCACCAGTGTATGCTCTGTGTTATTCTAAAAGAGTAATGAGAGAATTAGCTTTATCTTATGGTGTTGAAGCTGAGTATAGAAAATTACTTGCTAGTCGTGATGAATACGTAAAACAATCAATGTATTCTTTAATGGAGAAGAATTACTTTACCAGCGAAGATTTGGTGATTATTATCGGCGGAAGCTTTGGTCCTTCGAAAGGTGTTTCATTTATGGAAATAAGTAGAGTTGATCAGTTAACTCATAAAGTATAAGGATTATATCCTCTAAAAAAAATGCGAATCATTTGATTCGCATTTTTTTTTGTTAGTATCTTAAATAGATAAGGACTAGAGCAACACCAATACCAATACCAGAAATTACTAGA
>JADGFH010000529.1 GCA_016743925.1 Labilibaculum sp. | reverse complement strand
TTGGAACTTCTTGCTGGATACAGGCCATTTGATGAATACTAACATTGCTCTGCGATGTGAAGATGAGGCGATTGATTTTGTGTTGGATCGTGTTTCTCGTCTTTCGAAGGATGTGCAAGAGAGAATAAATAGTTTACACTTAAACTGTAGTTTATCTGGCGAATATCAATTGAAACAAGTGCAAGAAGGATTGCCTTCAAATTGGCCAGAACTAAATTTTTCAGATAAATATTCAAGTGCTCGTAATCACGTTTTGCAAATCGATCAGCATTTGCCTTTTCAATCATCGAGGGTGAAAGAGATTGTTGCAGAATTAAAACCAGAGATTGTGATTCATGAGTTTATTACAAAAAGCATGGATGAATTTTCGGAAAAATTGGAAGTTCAAATGAGTGCATTAGTATAGGAATGCGCTACATCATGTTCCTAATAGTGCTTATTTACGTTTCCGAACATTATAAATACAACCAGAATAATCCTTTCCAGGAGGTGCTAATTCAAAGCCTTCTCGAAAGGTATTTTTATCTACTATTTCCAGCGTTATTCTTGCTTTGAATCCTGATGGAACATTTTCAATTGCTTCGGTTTCGAAAATATAAATACCTTCTTTAGAATTATCCAATACAAATTGGTTTACATAGCCTTCAATATTAAATTGTCGGTACACAATTTTTTTTCTAAAGGAATCAAAACTGATCATTCCCCAATCCATATGTATTTCACCTTTTGGGTGTTTTTCACTGGCCTCGAACTTAGTTTCATTTTTAAGGCTGATGTATTGTTCATTCATTTCAGGAGCGAAGCTTTGTAAGCCGATGCCTTTGCCTGCTTTACCTGAAGTCTCACTTTTCCAATCACCAATAAAATAGGATAAGGAAGAAAAATGCTCAGGTAATTTTTGATCCTGTGCTAGTCCAAAAACAGGGATAAGTAAAAATAGTAAGAGTAGTTTTTTCATAGATTTGAGTTTTTTGATTTTACATTGTGAATGTAGATAAAATTGTCAATCACTTCCTCTAAATTCTAGATTGCTTTTTAAAATTTCTTCTTTTTCCGAAATATTACATAGATTTGCAGCAATTGGGTTTCTCTCTTTTGAGAATTAAAATGGGAATCCGGTGTAATACCGGAGCTGTCCCCGCAGCTGTAAGCCCTCAATGAGTAATTCATTGATAAGTTCTGACAGATTAGCCACTAAGTGAATCTTGTTTCACATGGGAAGGCGTCAGGATGGGTAAGCCAGAAGACCTGCCTAGTATATAGAACTGTTTCGTAACTTCGGGGAACTGAGTAACGAAGGTATGATTGAAGTAATTGTATTTTCTCGTCTGCTATCCCCACAATTATTGTGGAAGAAAATGAATTTATCAAAACTAAGCTATTGGGCATTAATCCTAACTCTATTGTTGGGTATTATTTCTTGTCAATCGGGCACCCCTAAAAAGAAAGAGAAGCAATCGGTCTCAGATTCTGCTATCGATTCATCTTTTTATCATCAATCTCAAGTAAAGTACGCCAAAGGTTTTCAAATTAAACTTCTTGCCAATGGCTTGAAAGAACTTATTGTTTGGGATCCTTGGAATGAAGGTAAAATTTTCCAAAAATATTATCTGAAAAATCGTGGAGAAAACACGGATGTTCAGGTTCCTAGTGATGGTATATTGGTGAAAGTTCCTGTAAGAAGCATTGCCGCACTTTCGAGCACTCAAATTGGAATTTTGAAATTTTTAAAGGTCCAAGATAAAATTGTAGCAGTATCGCTTAAGGATCGAATTTACGATGAGGATTTAAATGAAAAGGCACAAAATGGGCAAATAAAAGCTGTCGGTCATTCTGAGACATTAAATTTCGAGAAGATTGTAGATCTAGATCCAGAATTGGTAATGGTTGCTGGTTTTATGAAAATTTCCGATAGAGAAACGAAATTAATGCAAGCAGGTTTGCCCGTTGCTTATAATATTGAATGGATGGAACCTTCGCCCTTAGCAAGAGCCGAATGGGCAAAGTTTATTGCAACTTTTTTTAATAAAGAAGCCGAAGCCGAAAAGCATTTTAATGAAATAGAACAGCGCTATAATGAACTGAAAAAATTGGTTGAAGTCGTAGAAAATAAACCATCAATTTTATCTGGATATAATTTTAAAGGAACTTGGTACATGCCAGGAGGACAATCCTACTTGGGACAGTTTTTGCGTGATGGAAAAGCAGATTATTGTTGGTTTTCAGACAGTACAAGTGGAAGTATTCCTTTAAGTTTCGAAGTGGTTTTCGACAAGCAGGGAGAAGCCGACATCTGGTTTGGCCCGGGACAATGTAAAACATTAGAGGATTTGAAAAACTTAGATGATCGATATACTTTATTTAAGCCATATAAAACTGGAAATGTATTTTGTTACACGAAAAGAATGAACAGTCGTGGTGCCAATGATTGGTTTGAATCTGGAGTAATGCAGCCCGATGTTGTTTTTAAGGATGCAATTAAAATATTACATCCCGAGTTGTTGCCAGATTATGAATTATACTATTATCAGCAATTGAAATAAGAGCTATGTTATTGAAGAAAGATGGAAGTTGGTTGTCGCTCCTATTTGGGATATTATTTCTAATTATTATTGGCGTATTCCTACTCGATTTAATTTTTGGAAGTGTTAGTATTCCTTTTGAGAAAGTATTTGCAATTCTTTCGGGAGGAGATGTGAAAAACTCATGGAATTATATTGTTCTAAATTTTCGTTTGCCGAAAGCTATAACTGCAATTATTGTAGGTGCAGGTCTTTCTGTAACTGGATTAATGATGCAGACTTTATTTCGTAATCCTTTGGCCGGACCATATGTTTTAGGAATTAGTTCTGGTGCGAGTTTAGGTGTTGCTTTAATGGTTATGGCATCGGCACTTGCTCCCGTTTTGTTTGGAGCTATTTCTGCATTTTTGGGAAGTTGGGCATTGGTTGTAGCTGCAGTTGTTGGAGCATCTCTTGTGTTTATGCTAGTGGCATTGGCTTCTATTCGTATTACCGATAGTGTTTCCTTACTGATTATTGGAATCATGTTTGGAAGTATTACCGGTGCTGTGGTAAATATTCTTCAATATTTTAGTGATCCTGAACAAATTCAAAGTTTTATTGTTTGGACTTTTGGAAGTTTGGCAGGAGTTACCTGGAACGAAATGCAGGTAATGGCTCCGATTGTTTTTTGCGGATTAATCATTGCCTTCTTTTTAATTAAACCTTTAGATGCACTTTTGTTAGGAGAGAATTATGCTCGGGGAGTTGGTATATCAGTAAATAAAACAAGAATTGCGGTGATCATTAGCACTGCATTAATTGCGGGAACATTAACAGCATTTACCGGACCTATAGCCTTTATTGGTGTTGCAGTGCCGCACATTGCACGTTCTATTTTTAGAACAGCAAGCCATAAAGTGTTAATGCCAGCAGTTGTTTTGATAGGTGCGGCTATCATGTTGGTTTGTGATATCATATCTCAAATACCGGGCAATCAAAATACCTTGCCAATTAATTCTGTAACGGCTTTATTTGGTGGACCAGTGGTGATATGGGTAATCATGAGAAGTAGAAATGTAAAAGCATCTTTTGCCGGATAATTGAAAGTATGAAAGCAGAAAAAAAAGAAATTCAAGATATATTAGTTACACAAGATCTTTCCATTGGTTACAAACAAGGAAAGAAGGAAAGTTTGTGTTTGCTTTCTGATGTAAATCTTACGATCAGAAGAGGAGAGATGGTATGTTTATTAGGACCTAATGGAGCTGGTAAATCTACATTAATGAGAACCATTGCAGGAATTCAACAACCTTTGGCAGGATGTACTTTGGTAGAAGGAATTCCGATTAAGGATCGAAATTTTAAGGAGATTGCTCAATTGTTAAGCATTGTTCTTACCGAGAGAATTAATGTTGGGAATCTGACTGTTTACCACATTGTATCCTTAGGGCGTCATCCTTATACATCATGGATGGGGAAATTATCGAATGAGGATAATGAGAAAATTAAATGGGCCTTAGAACAAGTAGGCTTGTTGCATTATGCTGATCATTTTATTAATCAACTGAGTGATGGGGAAAGGCAGCGTGTAATGATTGCTAAAGCTTTGGCTCAAGATACGCCACTAATCATGTTAGATGAGCCAACTGCTCATCTTGATTTGCCAAACAGAGTGGAGATTATGCGCTTATTGCATCGCTTGGCTCGGGAAACAAATAAAGCTATTCTTTTGTCAACGCATGAATTGGATTTAGCACTTCAGGCTGCCGATTTAATTTGGTTGATGGCGCGAAATGAACCAATTAAAGTTGGGGCTCCCGAAGATTTGGTTTTGAATGGTAGCATAGAGGAAACCTTTCACAATAAATCATTCAATTTTGATCGAAAAACTGGGAATTTCATCATGAATTATCAAAAGAAACAAGTAATTCAGGTTCTTGGTAATGATGTAATGGGATTTTGGACTCAAAGAGCATTGTCGCGCGAAGGATATCAGGTTACTTGCGAAGAAGCAGGTAATTGTTCGGTGATATTGATTGAAGATACCATGGAGTGGGAAATTCATAAAAATGGAGAAATACTTTCTTGTAAAAGTATAGAGGAATTGTTGGCTTATCTTCGAACTTCTTTTTCTACTGATTAATTCAAAAAATAAAATAAGAATTGAAATGATACAAAGATTGGTTTTTGTACTGTTTAGCTTGTGCTTGTGTGCGTGTAATTACAATCAAAAAAGAAGCAAGGATAATTTGTCAATTGCTGAAAATAGCGAGGAGTACGAGTTTACCAGTAAGG
>JADGFH010000528.1 GCA_016743925.1 Labilibaculum sp. | reverse complement strand
TAATTACCTCCTAATTCAATAAACCAATCATTATTAGCATATTTAACACGACACACATGATTATACAATAGGTTCACATTAAATCTATCTCCAATTTTATGACTTAAATAAAACTCTTGCCAATATTGATCAATTCCTCTTTTCACACAGTTTGCAAACAAATTGTTTTGCGGAAAATAAACCAAACATAATATTACTATAGCCCATTTACTAACTATCCTCGATAAATTATTTATCATTATTCTCTCAATTCTGCTTATTCGGTCGACTATAGTATTTATTATTATTGACGAAAAATTTAGTTGACACACATCAATACGCTATTAGCAAGCATGAACAATGGGAGAACAACTTCTCTCCTTTGTCATAAAAGATAGGATTCATTTCTATACTATTAAATCAACGAAATTGCATTTATTACTTGAATCTAAAATTTATAAAACTGATTATAATAATAATGCGGGAAAGCCCATCTTTCCCGCATCATTTAAAAAAATATTACTAACCTAAATTGAATAATCCTATGAAGTTATTATTCAATACTTTTATTCATTGTTAGAATTTATTCACCTACCATCCTGTAGGTTGTGTTAATTTAGGGTTAACAACAAGATGACTGTTCGGGATTGGACTATAATAGTATTGTGGTTCAACAAATGACTTCGGTTGATCTCTATCTGAATCCATCTGTATATAACCTTTACTATCTTCTGTAAGAGAAAATCCACCATTGCTGATGTAATACATTACCAATTTGCTTTTAACATCAGCCGCAACATCAGCTATTGGTCCTGTTTCTGATGGTGATCTTAAAATGGCGATATCAGGAGTCCCATCTCCTGTAACATCCATTTCACCCAATTCGGATACATACATACCCAATTGAGCTTTAGCTAGAGTTGTACCACATTTCCAACGATACATATCAGTTGCTCTAAACCCTTCGCATGCCAATTCAACACGACGTTCTCTTCTTATTTCAAGAATTACTCCCTTGTTAGCACCGCTCACATTAGGATAGTATTCAATCTGAACCATATCAGGTCGAGCATTAGCAGAAGCAAGATTTAAATTAGGCATCGCTACACGATCTCTTATTAATTTAATACTTGCGTCAATATCTAATTGAGTGATTGTTCCTAATTCAGCTTTCGCTTCAGCATAATTTAATAGAACCTCAGCATAACGATATGCTGCCATATCTGTTGGCGCGTTCCATTGAGACTGATCTTTATCATCATGCAAAAACTTTTGCTGAGTATATCCACCATAAGTTGCAGTAATTTTATAAGGATTCTTCTCATTAGGATATTTATAACCCGGATACATCATGGTTTGCTTCATTCTAGGATCTCTATTAACAAATACCTCTTCGTAGGTTTTTGTATTAAATCCAGGCAAACTTGTAAACTGAGTTCCGTCAGTCATTAAGTAACTATCTGCCAACGCCTTCGTTAAACCCCAGTAAAAATAAACAACAGTTTGATGCGTTCTGCTAGGATCTCCTTTTCGATATTCTATTTGTAAAATAACCTCATTATTTCCACTATAATCATCTTGCTTGAAGAAATTATTATAGTCTTCATCAGAATTACCAGTACTATAAATACCATATCTGCCACTATCCATTATTTGCTTAGATGCAGCTGCTGACTTGGTAAGAAAAGCATCACCATCTGTCAAGTTCAATTCATCATGATATTTTCGGAAAGTACCTTCATACAATGCAAATCTCGAAATTTCAGCTAAGGCTACCCATTTTGAAATTTTGGAACGCATTCCACCATCTACCTTCAAATTAAGTGCGGCAAATTCCAAATCTTCCATAATTTTCCCAACAACAAATTCTCTTGATTCCTGGGTCTTATACAATAATTCCTGGTCATCTACACCCAAAGGTGTTTCATACCATGGTGCTTTTCCATAACGCTTAATCATACCGATATACCAACGCGCTCTAGCTAATCTTGCAAATCCAACAAAATGCTTAATTTCAGCTTCGTCCCCTTCAACTTTCTCATAGTTCGCCAGAAAATAATTTATATTTCTGAGCGTTCCCCAGCCTCCCCAGCCTCCAACATTGGCAGGAGTCATTAAACCTTTCAACTTTCGAGCTAGCTCATCACCTTCTGAATATCTGGTTTGATCATCAGTTGTGAGATCCCGTGAACCCGCTCCAAAATGGTCGTAAAATCCATTTGTATAAGTCTCTAAATCCTTTACAGAATTAAAAAAGCCTAATTCCGTTATTTTTGTTTCCGGTATCCTTTGCAAAAAATCATCATCGCAACTAATAAATGTGATGAGAAATGTGCACAGCAATATTAATATTATATTTTTATTCATTTTCTATTTTTTTAAAAGTTTAAAGATACACCAACAGAATATGTTCTTTGAAATGGATAACCATTCCCTACTAAATTTTCCGGATCTAAATATTTAAACAACTTTGTAATCTCGAACAAATTTTCCCCACTAACATAAAACCTCAAAGAATTGATACCAACCCGATCTGATAATTTTGCAGGTATTGTGTAACCCAAAGTCACGTTTTTCATTCTGACGTAAGCAGCGTTTTGCAACCATCGGGTTTGTGTTAAAGAAACTTCTTTTCCACCTTCAGCAACATATGCTTTAGGTCTTGGATAGAAAGCATTTCGATTAGTTGGTGTCCAGTGATTATTTAGATTTTCTTTAGTTACGCTAGACCAAGGATGTCCAAAGGCTCCCCAAAAGAAAGTTCTAGCAGCAGAAGATCCAGGGTAATAATCCTTTTTCCCAACTCCTTGGAAAAAGGCTCTTAAATCAAATCCATTCCAGCTTGCTGATAAATCCAAACCAAAATTGTATCGGGCTCTTGAGTTTCCTATAATTTTTCGATCTCCATGATCAGCTAAAGTGTTATTTCCTGTATTAATACTACCATCTCCATTCAAATCCTTGAATTTAATATCGCCTGGTAGCGTACCTCTGGTACTAGGGTAGGATGCTACATCATTAATATTCGGTCCTAAATCAATTTCTTCTTGAGTTTGATAGTAACCGTCAGATACATATCCCCAAATTTCACCAATCTCCCTATCAACATAATATTTACCAAGACTTCCAGTTGGGTTATCGAATTTTTTTATCCAAGCTCTACTATCACTCAAATTAAAATTGACACTATACCTTAAAGGTTTACTTCCTAAATCCACTTGATCTTTCCATCCCAATGAAAATTCCCATCCTTTTGTTACCAAATCCGCTGCATTTTCAGTAGGTACACTTGTACCTAATACGGATGGAAGTTCTTTCCCGGAAGTCAGCATATCGCTGGTATTTCTATGGTAATAATCAAAACTTGTATGTAAACGATTGTTCAAAACGGCAACGTCTACTCCAATATTTTTGGTTACAACGGTTTCCCAAGTTAAGCTGGGTGAAACCAGACCAGGAGATGAAACCTCTATTGCTTTTTTACCTCCAAATAGTGAACTCGTATCCCCAGTACCCAAATTAGCAATGTAAGGGTATGGTCCTACATTTTGATTTCCTAAAGAACCATAAGATGCCCTGAATTTCAACAAATCAAGAAATGATTCTTTCAGAAATGATTCTTTAGATGCAATCCAAGATACTGATGCTGAAGGATTCATTACCCAACGATCATTTTTAGGAAATCGAGAACTTCCATCGTAACGAACATTTGCTTCCAATATATATTTGTCGGCATAGATATAATTCAATCTACCAAAAATACCCTGTACAGCCCAGGCATATTTACTTTGCCCTACAACTTGATCTCCTGTTGCCAATTCCGCCGTTGGCAATCCTGGGGATATTAAATCTGAACGCTTTCCACTGGTGTTATTATACAAAAATTCTTCCTGATTATAACCCACCAACACATTTAGGAAATGCTTTTCATTATAAGTATCCGTATAGGTTGCAAACAAATTATAATTATTCGAATCCTCAGCCCAATTCTCAAATCTGGCCCATGAAGATGCTGATCCTGTAATTGCAGAATGCCCAGGCCCTTCCGAGTAGGTTACTGGTTTGTCAAATGCTTCCCTGTTCCTCATAAATCGTTTAAAGCTGGCATCTCCCATTATTTTCAATCGATCCTTAAGAAACTTCATTTCAACAGAAAATTTCGTTTGATAAGTATTTTCTATTGTTGTATAATTCCCTGATTCTAATCGCCCAATCATGCGAGCGTAACTATACGTTTTTGAACCATCAGGATTATACAAAGGATCTAATGTAAAGCGAGTCATGATTTCGTTAAGGAAACTAGACCCTGTTGCATTAGATTCATCATATTTATTATTGTAAATCCAGATGTTATTTTTAACTGTTAACCAATTTGTAAGATCAAAACTTACATTACTCCTCATGTTATATCTTTTGTGAATATCATTATTGACTTTATACAATCCCTCATTATTCACAGCTTCAAGCCCTACATAAAAATTTCCTTTATTAATTTTCTGAGAAATATTCATATTAACATTGCGGGTTTCGGCAAACTTTTTCAACATAACATTTCGCCAATTCGTTTTATGAAAATATTGATATCTATTTTCATTTGTAGGATTGATCCTTGTAGGTTCAGCCTCACCAGCACTTACCTTTTTTGCATATTCCAAATCTTCATCCGAATACAAGTCGTACCAAGGTGCACCCATAATATCTTTAAAGTTTGCAACAAGATATGGATCCATCTCCAAATCAGGAGATCGTCCAATTTTTCTCCAACTGGCATTAGCATTAACATTAATCTGCAGCTTCTCTGAGACTCCAACCTTCGTAGTCACCAATAT
>JADGFH010000527.1 GCA_016743925.1 Labilibaculum sp. | reverse complement strand
GAGTTGGTAACCTTATCGAACAAGGATTCCAAATACATGGAAAAACGAGTAAAGTAAAGTGAAACCAAGCCTGCAAAAATACCTAAAATGATATAATACGGTATGTTACTAATTACAAATGGTGCGGTTACATCATAAGAAAGCAATACTCCTTTGCCCATAAAGAAATAGGCCACACTAGCACCTGTTATCGATGAAATGAGCAATGGAATTAAGGATGCCATTGTCAGATCTAACATCAGTACTTCCAAGGTGAAAACCATTCCTGCCATTGGTGCTTTAAAAATTCCTCCAATTGCTCCAGCAGCACCACAACCAACCATCAGCGTGATGATTTTTTGGTTCATGTGAAACATACGACCTAAATTGGAACCGATAGACGCTCCAGTTAACACAACGGGTGCCTCTGATCCAACCGAACCTCCAAATCCAATTGTTAAGGTACTGGCAATAATAGAAGAAAAATTATTGTGCGATTTGATCAACGAATTTTTCTTGGATATGGAATATAAAATCCGCGAAACCCCATGTCCTATATTATCCTTAACAAAGAATTTTACAAATAAAATGGTCAAAAAAATACCAACTGCAGGATAAGCCAAATACAATAGATTGGCAGAATCAACATGCAATCGATGCGTTAAGAAATGGTGTGTGAAATGTATTGTACTCTTTAAGAGCAATGCAGCCAAACCACTAACAAGACCAACTATAAAACTTAAAAGTAGAACGAATTGACGTTCTTTGATGTTCTTTACTCTCCAAATTAGAAATCGGGACAGCAAACTTTTGTTCTTCATTATAAAAATTTCAACGTTTACGTCTAAAAAATAATTGCGTAAAGGTCGGATGGCTGAACAAGTCAGGCGGCCTTTTAAAAAGAGTACATAAGGAAATCCAGCGATTTCAAAATCGTCATGTATCTTTCTGATTTTCTGAATAGTTTAAATTAAAACTTACATAAACTATCGTAAAAATCGAGTGCAAATGTAATAGATAATTAAACAGATAAAACTCTTTTTACAAGAAATTTTTAAAACTTTTCAAACAAAGCCACAACACATTGACATACAACACAAACAAAGCAAACGTTTGTTGTGTATTACAGATTTATTTCCTCTATAAAATCGTATAGATTTAATCTTCTGAAAAATGTTTTAACATTCGACGATAAGTAGAAAATATTTGTGCTCTAGAAACACATCCGCAATATTTACCATCATTAAGCACAACCAAATTAAATTTATCGGAATATTGATATTTACTCGCAACATCCGCCATCGATTCGTCGTGCTGAATCACCACTTGTGGAATTACCATTAAATCACGAACAAAAACCTCATCATATTTTTCAGGATGAAACATGATTTCTCGGATATCATCTAATTTTACAATTCCCTGAAAGTTGTTCTCCTCATCAATTACAATAAAAATGTTTCGATGAGCCTTAGAAATAACTTTGACCAAATCACCAAGCGTTGCATCTGAATTAACGGTAGAAAAATCTTTTTCAATTAGCTTGGTAACACGCATTAAAGACAAAACATTTTGATCTTTATCATGCGTCATTAATTCTTTACGTTTGGCTAATTGGATAGTATAAACCGAATGAGGTTCGAATGTTTTTACAGTAGCATAAGAAATTGTTGCAGTAATCATTAAGGGAACAAATAATTGATAACCTCCCGAAATATCAGCAATTAAAAACAATCCTGTTAGTGGGGCATGCAAAACACCAGCAATCATTCCGGCCATTCCAATTAAGGCAAAATTATTTACAGCCAAATCTTTCACACCCATATACTGAATCACTTTAGCAAATAGAACTCCTGCGTTTACACCCATAAACAGGGTTGGTGCAAAAATACCGCCTACTCCACCTGCTCCAAAAGTAATAGACGCAGCGATAACCTTAAAAAGGATAACCATCACTAATAAGACAATAAAGACCCAAAAATTATCCTGTAAAGTATAGAAAAATGAATTATTATACAGATAAGAGTAGTCGCCTGAAAGGGAAGCATTAATAGCATGATAACCTTCCCCATAAAGGGATGGGAAAAAGAAAATAATGATTCCCAAGGACAATCCCCCAAATATCAGTTTCTTGTAAATTGATGATATATTATCGAAAATACCATGAATAAACATATACGACTTGGTAAAGTAGGTCGCAATTAAGCCTGTAAAAATTCCCAAGGCAATATAATAAGGCAAATCCTTCATGTTAAATCCATTCGAAACCTCGAAAGGATAAAGAACATCCATACCTAAAAAGAAATAGGACGTAATTACAGCAGAAGCTGAGGCCAATAAAAGTGGTACCAAAGACCACATCGTTAAATCAAGCATGATTACTTCGAGAGCAAATACAATTGCTGCAATGGGCGCCTTAAAAATAGCAGCCATAGCTCCCGCACAAGCACAACCCAAAAGCAAAGTAACATGCTTATAATTGAGATGAAATAATCGTCCAATATTAGAACCTAAAGCTGCTCCTGTTGCAACTGTGGGGCCCTCCAAACCTACAGAACCTCCGAAACCTACAGTAAAAGCAGAGGTAATAACCGAAGAAAACATGTTGTGCCGGTTAATTTGCGCATTGGTTTTTGAAATACCATATAAAACATTTGGAATACCGTGACGCACTGGACGACGAATAACGTATTTTATAAACAGAACAGCAACCAAAATACCAATGGTAGGATAAATCACGTAAAGAATATTCTGGTATTCATCCGAAGAGTTATCTTGCAGTAGCGTACTAATAAAATGCACTGAGTTTTTTATAATAACAGCAGCAATTCCTGATGTAACACCAATAAGTACCGCCAAAAACGATATAAATTGGCGATCATTAATATGCTTTAAACGCCAAACTAAAAAACGACCTAATAATGATTTTTTCTTCACCCTCAATTTTGTAAAACCAATCGAAACAATCTGATTGGCAATAATTAATCCCTCACTCTAAATTAGTGTCTAAAAATAAGGAATATCTTTCTTAAGATACAAGAAGCGTCTTCTAAAAGAAAGCAATATTTAGCTTGAAGTTCATATCTATATCAATTCTAAAGAACATTCAACACGCTCACTCCAATCAAGAAATTCTTCAATACAATGTGATATGCTTAAAATCATACTTCCAGATCTTATTCTTATCAAGAATTTTTCTAAATTTGTTGCATAAATAAAACCTTTGAGACACAAGCATACAATCTTTGTTCTTGTGTCTTTTTTAATTGAAATACTATTGATTCAATAGAATATGACGAATAGAATAACATCACTCTTTAATATAGAATTACCAATCATTCAAGGTGGAATGGTTTGGTGCTCGGGTTGGAAACTTGCTACTGCAGTTAGTAATGCTGGTGGATTAGGACTAATTGGTGCAGGATCGATGCATCCTGATACTTTTCAAGAGCATATTCAAAAAGCCAAAGCAGCAACCAACAAACCATTTGGTGTTAATGTTCCATTGTTATATCCTGAAATGGATAAAATCATGGACATCATTGTAAAAGAAGATGTTAAAATCGTATTTACTTCAGCTGGTAGTCCTAAAAAGTGGACTCCATTTTTAAAAGAACACGGAATTACTGTAGTACACGTCGTATCGAGTGCATTTTTTGCAAAAAAATGTGAAGATGCAGGTGTAGATGCTGTTGTTGCTGAAGGATTTGAAGCGGGAGGACATAATGGTAGAGAAGAAACCACTACCCTAGCATTAATCCCATCTGTTCGAAAGGCTATTAACTTGCCATTGATTGCTGCAGGAGGTATTGGTTCTGGAGAAAGTATGCTATCGACAATGGTATTAGGTGCCGACGGTGTTCAAATGGGAACTCGTTTTGCTGTTGCTGAAGAATCATCAGCTCACGAAAACTTCAAAAAATCGGTAATCGAATTAAACGAAGGAGGAACGAAGCTATCTTTAAAGAAACTAGCTCCTACTCGATTGATTAAAAATCAGTTTTTTGAGCAAGTTAATGAAGCAGAATGCCGAGGAGCTTCTCCAGAAGAAATGAGAAAAATTTTAGGAAAAGGCAGAGCAAAACAAGGAATGTTTGAAGGTAAACTAGAAGAAGGTGAACTGGAAATTGGACAAGTTGCAGCCTTAATAAGCAAAATTCAGCCTGTTAATGAAATCGTTTCCCAAATAAAAGAGGAATACCAAGAAGCAATGACACAATTACAGTCGACAAAATATAATTTTTAAGACTTGCCATTCAAAATCACACAAAAAGAATTATGATTGAATTCGATAAATTTACACTAAAGAATGGCTTACGCGTTATTGTTCATCGTGATGATACTACGCCAATGGCTGCTGTAAATATTCTATATAATATTGGAGCCAAAGACGAAAATCCGGAAAGAACCGGTTTTGCGCATCTTTTTGAACACCTGATGTTTGGAGGTTCTGTTAACATTCCAAACTACGATGAACCATTACAATTAGTAGGTGGAGATAATAATGCATGGACCAATAACGACATTACCAACTATTATTTAACCGTACCAAAAGCCAATTTAGAAACTGCTTTTTGGTTGGAATCTGATAGAATGTTAAGTCTTGCCTTTAGCGAAAAAAGTCTTGAAGTTCAGCGAAGTGTGGTTATCGAAGAATTCAAACAAAGGTATTTTAATCAACCTTACGGTGATGTTTGGTTGCATTTGCGTCCATTAGCATATAAGGAACATCCTTATCAATGGCCAACAATTGGGAAATCTATCGACCATATTGAAAAAGCTACTCTAGAAGAAGTGAAAGATTTCTTTTTTCATCATTATGCTCCTAATAATGCA
>JADGFH010000526.1 GCA_016743925.1 Labilibaculum sp. | reverse complement strand
ATGTATATCCAATTATTTTTTAGGAAGATATCTATTTATTATGTAGCAATTCCACAAAACACCAACAAGAATAAGCTTTTGCGGAGCATCATTTTTTTTCTTGTTCATAATTTTTAAGACTTAAATTTAAGTAGCAGCCTAAAAAAAGGATAAAAACTTACAATCCACTCATTAAAAGCCCTAAACACCCAATAAACACTAACAAACAACAACACTACCTATTCCATCCATTAACAATAAGGTATTTATAATGAAACTAAATTTAAGTTTGAATGCCTTTAATAATGAGATTATTCTCCTTTTCGATATTCTCACTTTGTTTTTATGATTATATTCGATTCGTAAAATAACAAATACATTAAAATTTAATTTAAATTCGTCAATGTGGTATATTGATATACAAATTGGAGTTAAGGATCAGATATTTTGAGTTCTGAAATAACAAGCACATTTGTAACCAAATTTATGCCTTTGCAATAACTAGCTAAAAAGTAACAAACAATTTAAAATGAAAAAATTCACTTTAAAACATAGAATGCAATTTGTCTTACTAACAAGCATCCTTTACGGAATAAGTCTCTTAGTCTTGCATTATTCATTCGATATTTTCACTCTAAAAAGTGTGGGATTTCAGGTCTTGACTTTCACCATTCTGTTTGGTATTGGTTTTCCATTTATAATGGAAAGAATGGCTTCAAAAATGATCACCAAAGTTAATGATCCAGAAATGGATGAGAACGAAAATATTCTATTTGAAGAAGGTGTCAGTTTATTTCGAGGAGCATTAGCTGTTGGTGGTAAATTGTTTTTGACCGATAAACGATTGGTTTTTAACTCTCACAAATACAATTTCCAAAATGGTGAGACTTCTATTCTCTTAAGAGATATTACAGAAATCAGTAAAAGAAAAACAATGGGCATTGTTGACAATGGCCTACGAGTAAGGACAAAGAACGATTCAAAATACGATTTGGTTGTGAATAATCGAGATAAATGGTTTGAGCAACTGGAAAAGAAAAACTAAGCCATGTATAAATTCGGAAAATCATCAAAAGAGCGGCTATCAGAGGTTCATGAACTTTTGCAGGAGCTAGCAGAGAAATGCATTCAAAAATCGCCTTACGATTTTGGTATTACCAGCACTGGCGGTTTGCGTACCGCCGAACAACAAAGAGTCTTGTTCGACACAGGTACTACCCATTGCGATGGCGTAAAAATTAAAAGTTATCATCAATCGGGAAAAGCTTTAGATTTGATTCCCTATATCGGCGGCAGCTATACTTGGGAAAATAAAGAGGCTTTTTTAGGCATTGCCAAAACAGCTTTTGAAGTTTGGGATGCTATGGAAAACAAACAAGGTCTGCATTTGCATTGGGGCGGTTATTGGCGTGCAAAAGATAGCAACACCAATATGCTTTTAGATATAAACGACAAACTTGGATGGGATCTTCCCCACTTCGAGTTAAGAAGCAATCCACAAAATAACACTCTAAACATCTCCTAATTATTCTTAGCTACCCAAAGTATGGAAAAACTGAAACCCGTTCTCAATATTCTTATCGTAATAATAGGCATCGTAATGCTTGGTTTTATGTGGAATGGGAACAAGAATTTAAATACTGCCATTGAGAATATTGGTAAAACAAAAACAGAACTAGAAAATGCAATAGGTGAGCTTAGTGCTACACAAACATCTATTAACAACAGCATTGGCGATTTAACCAAAATCGATGCAAGACTAGAGAAGCTTAAAAAAGAACGCGACGCATTGATTGCTGCTGAAAAAGAAAGAACAGCAAAATTTCAAGCGGAATACAACAAACTAAAAGAAGCACTTCGAAAGAGCGAGGCAGAAAGAAAAAAATTGATCGAAAAAGCAAAATCCTTTGAACTATGAAATATCTACTTCTACTCTTATTTGCTTTCCTTAGCTATACCACTAGTGCCCAACTAAAAGGCAAACTCAATTTTATTCCTAAAGAATACGCTGTAAGTAAAAAACTTCCTTTAGAATACCACTTGGGCGACACTCTAATTATTCAATGCGAAAAGGTATATCTTATTAATAAAAACCGCTATGACTTATACCGTAAGCTACATGCCAATATTTTAAAACCATCCGATTCGGGCTATCATGATATGATTGCGAATTTGCAACAACAGTTATCAACTCTCAAAAAAGATTATAATGATCTAATGGCCAATTGTGATCAATCAACAGAACTTGGATCGGAAGCAATAAAGGGCTCCATAGCAACATTAAACAAGACAAATAAAGAATTAGGAACGATTCAATCAAATCTTGGAAATTCAATTGAAAATTTAAAAACCACAGAAACACTTTTGCGCGATGCAAGAGCTGACAAAAACAAACAAAACCTAATATCGGGCATTGCAGGTGTAGGTGTTGGCCTACTACTTGGCATTCTGCTAACCAATTAATAAAATCATGAAAAGAACGCTTATCCTTACCTTTATTTGTATTTGTTTGCAAAAGTTTACGCTAGCCCAGCAATATGTACCAAAGTATTTTCCGAAACAGGCCATAGAGCAAGATTTCTTATTTCTGCAACAAAAATTGGCAAATGTTCATCCTAAGTTCCTGAACAAGAAGTTTGCCAAAGCGTGGCAAGAAAAATTCAATTTACAATACCTACACTTAGCTGATAGTATTAGTGAGATAGACAATTTTGTGGCGCTGTCGGAATTAATATCGGAGGTTGAAGATGATCATACTGTTCTTTATTTTCCTTATTCGATAAGAGGGAATTACATGAAAAATGGTGGTCTTAGCATGCCATTTAGCATTAGGGTTTGGAGAAACAGGCTGTTTATAAAGGAATATTTTGCAGAACAAAAGGCAGATGGAATTGTAGGTGCTGAACTTCTAGCTATCAACTCGATTAGTTCGAAACAACTATTGCACGACGTGAGGGTTTTAGCAGGAAATAAAAATGGAACGAGCGGTGATGCAATGGTTGAACGGCTTTTTGCGATGTGTTATTGGATGCTATATGGCGAAAGCAAGCAATTCGAACTAAAGGTAGCCACTAGCGATTCTGTAGTAATATGCAATGGCGTTAGCAACAGCAAATATTTCGAGCTAAAAAACAAGTTATATCCGCCGGTAAAAAAGAAAAGCTTCGAACTAGCGTTTTCCAAAAAAAATAAATTAGCCTGTATTAAAATTGCTTCCTTTTACGATTCTAAAAAATTATGCCCTTTTCTTAAGCATGCCTTCGATAGCATAAAAGAAAACAAGTGCGAATATCTGATTATTGATGTGAGAGACAATGGCGGGGGTAAAAGTTCAGCTGTTGATAGCTTATTGAATTATTTAACGAGTAAAGCTTACACGCAATATAAGTCTATTGCTATTCGTCCAAGCCTCGAACTAAAAAGCAAATACATGAATGGCAAACCAACTACTTACAAACTGATTGCCGACATTTCTACCGATACACTTTACCACGTAAACGACAGCTTGTTGGTGCACACTCCCCACAAAATGGCTTCGCCCTTTACCGGACAAGTATTTGTATTTGTAAATGGCCGTAGCAACAGTGCCGCTGCTACTTTTACCGGAGCTGTTAAAAGATATCAAATCGGGAAAATAATTGGCGTACGAACGGGAGGTACAATTAAATACTATGGCGATTTTTTAAGCTTTACACTCCCCAACACCGGCCTAAAATTTGTTGTTTCGGCAAAAGAGTTTATTCAGTATGGGAATAGAAAATGGACTGAAGGCGTGTTGCCGGATTTTGTTCTTTCAGCACCCAATAAAAATTTAATCGAAGTTTTTGAACTTTTACAAAAGTTCTTCCAATACACAGGTGACAATACGATACAATAGGCATCAACAAATTAGGCAGTACGCTACTTTGCGCCTTTGCGAAGTTGAACCCCATTCGGGGTTCTTTTTCCTTAAATTCTATTTAAGATTGTTTTCTCGACCAAAAACAGAGATAAAATACTCCTCGAAAAAGACAGAGATCGATTATTTCAATTTACCTAAGGAATACTAAAGAATAAGAATCGTCATCTGCACTAAATTGGCGCTGTAAAAGATCATTTGTACATCATCACTCACCTCCACCCTTCCGTATCGCTTGCTTCATTGGTAAAAGACATTAAGCTTGCTACCAGCCAATTTATTAAAACAAATGACTTACTGCCTGCTTTTTCGGGTTGGCAAAATGGTTATGGTGCTTTCACCTATGATGTGTCGGCAAAAGATAATCTGATTGCATATGTCAAAAATCAAAAAGAGCATCATTCCAAACGCAATTTCCGAGAAGAGTACATTCAACTTCTGAACGATCATGGAGTAGCGTATGATGAAAAATACTTGCTCTAAATATTGAACCCCATTCGGGGTTCTTTTCATCCTCTACTCTCATAGCCGTAGGTTGCACCTACGCTTATACAAGTTCAAACCCTTCGGAAATATTCACATGACACAAAATGGCTCCAACTGAAAAGAAGGATAAATCTTAAGATATAAGTGATTACGGGAAGAAATAAACCTCAATAAGCTACTTTTTTTCAGCACAATATAAATTGAACTTAAATACCCATTATACAACTTTCAATTAGCGTATAGTGCTAGTCCAGATTAACAGTAATAAGATCATTCTCAATCCCTTTACAAATGAACTATGCTTACAAATCACTCAATTATATTGTGAGTGGGTAATAAATAACTACTTTTGCGCGCTATGGGATTAAAATTAAGTGGACTTCACAATAAAAGAAATACCCGAATCTATAGCTTTCAATTTCTTATTTTCAGAATACTATCTGATAAATTCCTACCCC
>JADGFH010000525.1 GCA_016743925.1 Labilibaculum sp. | reverse complement strand
TGGATTAAAATGATCTAAATGTGCATAAACTGTCGTAAATCCGTTGGGATGATCTATATAAATGGCTTTGCCGTATCCTCCTGCCGAAATTTTGATTCTACTAACGAAGCCATCAGCAACAGAATAAACTTTCTTTCCGGTAGTAAAAGTTCGAATATCGATGCCTGAGTGAAAGTGATTGTTGCGTAATTCGGCAAAATTGCCAGATAAAGTCATCGTGAAATCTACGGGAGCTCTAAAATAATTTTGAGGAAATTTAAGATCCTGCGAAAATGTTGTAAAGCTTACTGAATTTAGTAGAATAAACAGGCATGTAATTAGGATTGTTGAGCTTAGCTTCATTGTAATTATAAAAGATTTGTTTAATGATTACCAAAACTACAAAAAAAGCTTTTTTTTCTGAAATGATTTACAAAATACGAACTAATATATTTGATTATCTTCTCAGCAATGTTAATTTTGTAAAAGAAATAATTGAATGATGGAGCAAGAGCCAAGCGAAATAGTAAATAGTTTGAAAGAGCAGATTACAGAACTAGTTTCGTTATATAAAAAATCCAAGGAAGAAAAAGAATCTTTAATTCATGAGAAATTAGAACTTATGGAGAAGATAGAAAATCTGAAGAGGGATAAGGAAGAATTGGACCATCAATACAATACATTAAAGTTAGCCAAAACATTTGCAGCGAATAGTGGAGATTCGCAAGAGGCTAAGGTTAAAATTAACCGAATTGTGCGGGAGATTGATAAATGTATTGCTCTTTTAAACAGGTAGAATTTGTTTATGGACGAAAAACTTTCGATAAGAGTTAATGTAGCAGATCGTTTCTATCCTTTAAAGATAGATCGGAAACAGGAAGAAGTTATCCGAAAAGCTGCAAAAATGATTAATGAGAAAGTGTTGCAATACAAACAACGATATAAAGATAAAGATACTCAAGATTTTTTGGCAATGGCCTCATTACAATACGTTATAAAGGTTATTGAAGCAGAAAATAAGACCGATGTTTCACCAGTTTTAGATGAAATTAAAGTGATGGAACAGGAGTTAAGAGAATTTTTGGATAAAGAGTAGTTTACTTTTTAATAAAAAAGTAGAAACCCGCATTATTTCTTAAGCGATTAGCAATTTTAATGTTATGTAGTGATTTTCTCGTACCTTAAAGGGCGTTAAAATAAAACTATTTAATGTTACTACTGAAAGCCTGAGTGATAGTGCGGGTTTTGTTTTATATATATACTAATTTTGACTTAATATTCTATGATATGATTGAAATAATAATAGGGTCCATTGCTTTTGTTGGCGGGGGTGTTGTTTCTTACTTTGTTTTGCAAAAAACTCTTAAAACTAAGAGTAGCTCAATAATTAAGGACGCACAAGCAGAGGCTGAAGTGATCAAAAAAGATAAAATCCTTCAGGCGAAAGAGAAATTCTTTCAACTAAAAACAGAGCACGAAAAACAAATTAACTCTAAGAATAATAAATTACTTGCTGCTGAAAATAAGTTTAAGCAAAAAGATAATGTATTAAACCAAAGAGTTGACGATTTTCAGAGAAAGAAAAAAGAAGTTGACGCAATTCGGGATAATTTAAATGTTCAAATTGATTTAGTTGAGAGAAAAGGGGACGAATTAGAAAAGGCGAAGAGACAGCAAATTGAGCAGTTGGAAGAAATGTCTGGTATGTCAGGCGAAGAGGCTAAGACACAGTTGGTTGATTCAATGAGAGACGAAGCCAAAACTGAGGCCATGTCTTATGTGAATGAAATCATGGAAGAGGCAAAAATGACTGCGAATATGGAAGCTAAGAAGGTGGTTGTTAAAACCATTCAAAGAGTTGCCACTGAAACGGCTATTGAAAATTCTGTTACCATATTCCATATCGAATCGGATGAGATTAAAGGTAGAATTATTGGTAGAGAAGGTCGTAATATTCGTGCCATTGAAGCTGCTACAGGAATTGAAATTATTGTAGATGACACACCAGAGGCTATTGTTCTTTCTGGTTTTGATCCTGTTCGTCGTGAGATTGCTCGTTTAGCATTGCATCAATTGGTGACTGATGGTCGTATTCATCCTGCAAGAATTGAAGAGGTTGTGAATAAGGTTCGCAAGCAAATTGAAGAAGAAATTATTGAAACTGGTAAGCGTACTGCTATTGACTTGGGAATTCACGGATTGCATCCTGAATTAATTCGTTTGGTAGGTAAAATGAAATATCGTTCTTCGTACGGGCAGAACTTGCTACAGCACTCTAGAGAAACAGCTAACCTTTGTGCGATTATGGCAACAGAACTTGGTTTAAATGCGAAGAGAGCTAAACGTGCCGGTTTACTGCATGATATAGGTAAGGTGCCAGATGAAGAGCCAGAATTGCCACATGCAATTTTAGGTATGAAATTGGCTGAAAAGTATAAAGAGAAGCCAGATATTTGCAATGCAATTGGTGCTCACCATGATGAGATTGAGATGACATCAATGATTTCCCCAATTATTCAGGCTTGTGATGCTATTTCTGGTGCACGTCCTGGAGCAAGAAGAGAAATTGTAGAATCTTATATCAAGAGATTGAAAGATCTTGAGAATTTGGCTTTATCTCACCCAGGAGTGCTTAAAACATATGCAATTCAAGCAGGTAGAGAATTACGTGTGATTGTTGGTAGCGATAAAGTTTCTGATAAGGAAGCTGAAACATTATCATTAGATATTGCTCAGAAAATACAGGATGAAATGACTTATCCAGGTCAGGTTAAGATTACGGTAATTAGAGAAACTAGAGCGATTAATTACGCTAAATAGATAAAAGATTATAGATTAAAAAAGCACGCTTCGAGAGAAGCGTGCTTTTTTGTTATAAAGATTTATATAATTCTCTAAAATTTGGAATAAAACTATCCAATTTTAGTTTTTTGTACACACTTATTTCATGTTGTACTAATCTTTTTATTAAACTATTGTTTGATGTAGGAAGATAATACTTAGAGTTATTCTCTACATTTTTTGTTGATATAATCTGTGTCAGCTCTTTTTGTCCGAAAACAGTTCCTTTATCAATAGGGTTAATGTAAAAAAGAATAGAGTCGGAAGGTTTTCGTTTGGATTCTGGGTGTTGCTCATTTTTATAGCACAGTAATACACTTCCGGGCAAATTAATACCATAAACTGGTATGTTTAATTCTTGTGCAATACCTGCGTATATTATGGCTAGAATAATGTAGTTGCCATTTTTCTGGGATAAAACAGTTCCAATATCACCATCCCAGTTAGTTGGCTGATTAGGAGGGAGTGGATGATAATTATGAATATTGTAGAAAAAATGGTTAAGAATTTTAATCTTATCCAAAGCCGTATGTTGATCGTTTATTTCAAGACTAACATCATACTTAATTTTTTGAACACTTTTACGAATTGGATCCGTTAAAAGGTTCGGATTATAACTTTGATTGATTAAAATAGCTCCATCTATCAAGTTTGGTGATTCTGAAGCTCCCCATTTTATGAGATTTTTTTTGATATTAGTGAATTGAATTTTGTTGATTACCGATTCCAGTCTTTCTTGATACGTCTCATTTTTTGAGTCGAACCACGAATCTTCTAGTTGAGGAATCGTACTTATCGGTAATTCTGCTAGCTCCTTTTCAATACTTCGATAAATTTCTTGATCAGGATCATCCAGTAAGGATAATAGAGCAGCTAATTTATTCTTATTCATATCAATAGGTTTAGTCCTCACTAAATATAGTAAAACCCGCAAGGAAAAACAATCTTGCGGGTTAAATCTTTGATAGTAAGGTTGAAAGCTATTTGCAAAGACGATCTAAAACGGTTTGAATCAGTTTTTTTATCGTTGGTTTATAGTCTTTACTTGCATCTTTGTTGATTCTGTTCGCAATAATTGCACAAACTGCAATCGATTCGTGGCCTAACATTGCTGAAAGACCAAAAATTGCAGAACTTTCCATTTCGTAGTTCGTGATTTTTTCACCATTGAATTCAAAGTCTTCAATTTTGTCATTCAAATCAGGATCTAGTGTTTGTAAACGTAGTACTCTTCCTTGAGGGCCATAAAATCCGTTGGCTGAAATGGTTACTCCTTGAATCATGTCATCTCCATCAAGAGCATTTACAAGTAATTTGGATGCTGGTACAACATAAGGAGATGCCAATTTTTTATCCCAGTTCACAAATTGTTTAAATGCCTCTTCAAAATCTAGCTCTGATACAGAATCTCGATCTGCATAAAAGTTTAACATTCCATCGAAACCAATTGATTTATTAGATAGCAAAAAGGAATCTACTGGAATAAATCCTTGCAACGCGCCAGATGTACCAATCCTTACAAGATTTAGGCTTGTGTGATCTTTTTTAGGCGTTCTGGTTTCTAAATCAATATTAACCAAAGCATCTAGTTCATTAACTACGATATCTATGTTATCTGTACCAATTCCAGTAGAAAGAACTGATAGTCTTTTACCTTTATATATACCTGTTTTTGTAACAAATTCTCTATTCGAAACTGTACATTCAACGCTGTCAAAATAACTCGCTACGAGTTCAACTCTACCGGGGTCACCAACCAAAATTACAGTTTCGGCCAGTTGTTCTGGTTTAAGGTGTAAATGAAAAACACTTCCGTCAGGATTGATGATTAATTCTGATGATTTTATTTCTTCCATATCTATAAAAATTTACGAGAGCAAAGAGCCGAAATTATGTATTTTTTCTCAATCTTCAAACTAACATGTTATTTTCTTTTGATAATAGATGTGTATTTTTTATTTAGACGCTACACATACCGTAATATCTAATATTATTGTACTATATTTA
>JADGFH010000524.1 GCA_016743925.1 Labilibaculum sp. | reverse complement strand
AGCAATTACATGTATCTCTTATTGTAACATTTAATAAGCTAGACTGCAACGAATAGTAAAACGAGAATTTAGTAACTACAGGAGTTTATTTTTACGATTCAAATTTATTCGTCTCTAATTGCTTCTATAGGACGAACTTCCATTGCTCTTTTCGCAGGTATAACTCCAGCAAATAAACCAGCAAAAATTAGAATAATTAAAGCGATCATGGCGATAGAGAAATCTACCTCTGGGTTAGTAAACATAGAATTATCTCCTCCTCCATTTTCAATTGCCTTATTGATAAACTCAAGAATTACAACTCCGAACACTAAGCCAAACCATCCAGCAACTGCGGTTAACACCACCGATTCGGTTAAAATTGAACTGATAATAATTGTTGGAGATGCTCCTAAAGCTCTCTGAATTCCAATCTCCTTCGTTCTCTTTTTTACGATAAAGAGCATTATATTACTAACTCCAATTATGCCGGCAATTAAGGTACCAATTCCTACAATCCAAATTAGACCAGATATTCCCATAAATAGATTGTTAATCTGAATAAACTCCTTTTCAACATTATTACTTCCGAAAGCCCTCGTGTCTTCGGGATGTATAGTGTGGCGTCTTCTTAATAATGATTTTACTCGTTCTTCAACGTAAGTTGCCGTATATTCTTCTTTTGAGGTGATTGAATAATGCCCTACTCTGGTTCCATAATTATACGTTTTTTGCAAGGTGGTAAAAGGAATAAAAACGCACTGATCTTGCCATTCACCCCAACCTTGATTGTGCATAGATTTATAAGTACCGACAACTTGAAAATAAACGCCATTAACTTTAATATATTCACCTATAGGCTCCTCGCTCTCTTCAAATAAAACTTCTACAACACGTTTTCCTATTACTGCAATTTTTCGACTCTCATTAATATCAACTTGATTTAAAAATCGTCCTTTAAGCATGGTAACAGGATCAATTTTATTAACCTCAGGAACATCTCCAAGAATACTAAATGCGCCAGTCTTTATACCTCTAACTACATTATTATCTCCATCGCCTCCTCTAGCTTGAATTCGTGGTGCAAGCAATTTAATCTCGGGAATGTTATCTAATATTGCTTTGGTATCTTGATTTGTAAAATGATACCTACGGCCTTGCTTGTAACCTTTATATGGTTTTGAAGTTGGTTGTGCCCATATGAATACGGAATTCGTGGCAAAATCGCCCATGCCATGATAAACACCATTCTCCAAGCCTTTACCAGATCCTAACATTATTATTAACATGAATATGCCCCAAAAAACACCAAATGCCGTTAAGAATGTTCTTAGCTTATTACTTTTTAAAGCCATGTAAACTTCCATCCAACGATCTCGATCAAACATGATATTATATTTTCATTAGTAAATTTACTATTTTAACAAAAAGGAATGCGTCCTACTCATCAGATAAAGCCTCTATCGGCCTAACGCTAGCTGCTTTCCATGCAGGAAAGAAGCCAGCCAAAAGACCTGCAAATACAAGTACAGCAGTAGCAGTTAAGCCAACATCCAAATCCACGGATGGATTCATGAAAAACTCTATTTGTGTATGAGGAGCCAAGACCTCGAGAAGAACAACTCCCATAACCAAACCCAAATATCCAGCAACACTTGTAATAAGAACCGATTCAAACAAAACAAGTCCAATAATGGAACTAGGGCTTGCTCCCAAAGCTTTTCTAATTCCAATTTCGCGAGTTCGCTCTCGCACCACAATTATCATGATATTACTAACCCCTACAATACCGGCAATTATTGTGAACACTCCAATAATCCATACAAAAATTCGAATTCCTGAAAACAAAGCCATTGTTCGTTGATAACCTTCCATATTATTATTAATCCACATTGCTCTTCTATCCGATGAATCGAATTTATGGCGTGATGCAAAGCTATTTCGAATGTGCTCTTCCATTTTCTTTAACGCATCGATATCATGCGTATTGGTTGTAAAGGACATATTAGAAATTCGATTAGCCCCATTAAAAACTTTTTGAGCTGTAGAAATCGGAACATAAACCCGCTGCATATCCCTGTCATTGTGATCTGTAAATGTTCCTATAACTAGAAATGGAATTCCATTAATCTTAACATATTTTCCAACAGGCTCTTCTCTTTTAAAAAGTGCATCTTCTAAAATTGTGCTAATCGCGACAACTTTTCTGAAATTTTCAACGTCAATATCATTTAAGAAACGGCCCTTAATTGCTGTAGTATTCTCAAGGGTTTCGGTATCAGGATGAACCGCTATAATTTCATAATTTACATATTCCGATTTATAGGATATCAAATTATTTCGAAATACAGAAAAGCGAGAGCTTATCTTATCTACATCTAATCCTGAATTCTTAGTCTTATCGTAATCCTCATTGGTAAATTGAATTCTCCTCCCTGCTTGCATACCATCAAAGGCAAGACTTGTCCTCCCACTGTAAATCCAAAGACTATTTACGGCATCTCGTTTGAATTGATTCAAAACACCATTTTGCAGTCCATTTCCAGATCCTAATAAAATGATTAACATGAAAATTCCCCATGATACACTAAAACCAGTAAGAATTGTTCGAAGTTTATTTTTCCTTATGGTTTCAAAAATCTCTTGCCACTTATCAAGATCAAACATGCTGTTTTATTTAGAATTTCACAATACAGAATTACGCAAGAATGCCATTAATTCTAATTATCTAGTGGTGTCCTAAAATTTTGGAGGTTTAATAACGGTGGGTTTTCTAATCACAATATAGAGAAAGAAATCCAAGATATCAAGAGCTCTAGCAATTTAAACTAGATGATTTTTATTCTTTCAAAACCAATTGGATTTTCTTAAAATAAGAATTAATCTTATTTAACTTTCCTTAGGAGCTCTTAACCATGCAATAACCTACCTTTACATTACATACAAGAATAAATAAGTAGTTTTTATAGTAGATTGAGATTAAGGTTAACATTTTAAGGCAATGGGTCAGGTGGTTTCTGACCCATTTTTTTTTGTAATCAATTCTATGATATCTTTACTTTATGGATGCAACTCAATTAAACCATATCTATAAAACAATTCCTACGAATAAAATCCCGTGGATTAAAAATCATCTTCCTAACTGCCTATTAGACTTACTGAATAAACAAGAAATAAAAACTTGTAAAATTGCTGATTTAGGATGTGGTATTGGAACTTATAGTTTATGCCTAGCTAAACTTGGGTTCGAAGTATTTGGTATTGATTATTCTGACGTAGCTATAGAAAAGGCTAAGCAATTATTTGAGTTGAATCAGCTTAATGGAGAATTTATCACACTTGATCTGACTCAAAAAGTAAAGCGTATTTTACCCGTTTGTAATTTTGCTTTTGACTATGAAGTACTTCACCATATTTTCCCCGAGGATAGAGTTCAATATTTTAAAAATGTATTTGATTTACTATCTGACAATGCCATGTATCTATCAGTTTGTTTTAGTGAGGAAAATGATTGTTTTGGTGGAAAAGGTAAATTTCGTAAAACGCCATTAGGAACAACATTATATTTCTCGAGCGAAGATGAAATCAAACAATTATGCTCTTCCTTATTTGAGATATTAGAATTGAAAACCATTGATATTGCAGGAAAGCCAAATTCTCACAGAGCAATTTATTGTTTGATGAAAAAATAATCCACAAACTAAAGTTGTGGATTATATTTTAAACTAGATATTGGGCAAAGAGATCGTCGAAAACTTCTCCTTTCGACAAACGCCCATTTACCAAGCAAATAGTATAAACTTTTCCTTTAGCACACAACTTACTGTCCGATAAGCGATAAATATCCTCTTTGAAAACTAACTTCACTCCTTCTCTTTCGATGTTTAGTCGAACTTCAAACTCATCGCCACTGGTTAATGAGGTTTTGTAATCAATTTCAATTCGGGATACCATAGCATCGATTCCTTCTTCGTGCAGAGCCTTAAAATTATTTCCTATCGATTCTAAAAACTCATGACGAGCATGCTCTAAATAATTCTGATACACGGAATTATTAACAACGCCTTGTATGTCGCATTCGTAATCGCGTACCTTAAGAGGCAATGTATAAATATAGTCTTTCATTTGATGTTTATTTTGAAAGTTTAAAGCTAAACAAAAGATTTGAGCTTTAATTACCCCTATGAATTAAGATTTTTGCTAAAACTATATCCTAAAATCAATTTTATTAATGTCTTTCCGTAATAAATAGAATCTTTCCTTATATAGTTAAAACTTTCCCGTAATTTGGTAATCTTTCCAATCTAAATGACACCTTTCTGGGAAAGAGACAGAATTTATCGGAATGATTATAGGATTTAGGGCAAGAGCTTAAATAATTTAGGAAAGACACCTTTTATTGTAGTAAGATTGCAAAAAACATAGCAAGACTAGATTTTTCTTCTTAATAAGACTCTCACGAGTAGAATGACTATTCCCTTTGGTTTATTCCTCTATACTTATAAGAAAATAGTGAAAACTTGTAAAAGGATGATAGGTTTCTCCACCATTGAATTATATAGGGTAAATACAGGAACCTACTTTCACTTAAGGGATAGAGAATCAGAACATGGATTTGAAGGGTTTGGTGGTATTTTGATTGATGCTAACCTTTTAAATAATTATTAGATAAAAAGAAAATGAGGATTTTGTTGTTGAAAGAGAATTAATAACAGAACATGTATATTCTAAAATTGAAAAATTAAAAAATTAAAAATCGAATCAAAAGCTGTTTAAATTAAAAAACCTGTCAGGATTCTAAATCCTGACAGGTTAACTAATTATGCTTATTTTTACTCTTTAATAATCGGTTTTACCT
>JADGFH010000523.1 GCA_016743925.1 Labilibaculum sp. | reverse complement strand
AGCCGCAACATAAAAAGAGAATGAAATTAAGATAACAATCGCACTTGCTTTAATAATTCGATTTTTCCATTTTTCTTCAACTGAAAATATTAAAAAGTAAATGTAATCTTGATTCTCTTTTCGTTACGCTACAAGAAAACTATAATACGCTTATTGAACAACATGGGGATAAAGATCTAATTTTTTCTGTTTCTACTCCTGAAGAGAGTAGTGTTATAGAATTTACGACCGATACCATTAGATTGCATCAAATTTTCATGAACTTGATCGAAAACTCGGTTAAATTCACCAATCTTGGAACCATAGCTATTGGTTATGAAATTATAGGTGATAAATTACAATTCTTCGTAAAAGATACTGGTATTGGAATACCTATAGACAAACAAAAGATAATTTTTGACCGATTTAGACAAGCAGATCTAAATGCTGACACGCGACAATACGGCGGCACAGGTTTAGGACTTGCAATCTGTAAAAGCTTGGTTGAATTATTGGAAGGTGAGATATGGATGAAGTCTCAACCAAACAATGGAACTTCATTCTATTTTTCATTACCGATCTAAAATAACAAAGGCGAACTTTTCAGTTCGCCTTCTTTCTAAAAAAAATATCTTTAAAAATAATAGTACACTCCTAAAGCGATACGAGTATTACCTACCCAATTTGTATTTTCCACTTCTGCTTTCTCCGTAACATCACCATAGGCAGCAGCAGTATATTCAGTTTCTAATTCAAACTTTATATTTTCGAATCGCTTAGAAATACGTGGAGCTATTCGATATAGCTCACCAATATTTTTTCCACGACTATAAATCTTGTCTGTTTCAACTTGATCGTCAGCACCCAAATTTTTTGAATATCCTGCCATTAATGCTAACTCGAAATTATTTTTCTGATAAGAAATATCAGCCCAAGTTGCCGATACTTTAATTCCTGAATAACTAGGTTCGTTTGTCATTGGATTGATACTTTTCACAGCATACCCACCTAACATCAGCATATCCGTAAGGTTTGATCCATATGTCGTTTGAGCTTTAAAAGTAATTGGTTTAAAATTCAATTTGAAATATCCCATTAAAGCCCAAGATGCGACAGTTTCATCATTCTTCCAGTTCAATACCTCCCCGTTCTCTATAGATTGTGTAGAACTCATTAAAGATGGTTTCAAATTCTTATACTCAGCACTAGCTCCAATTAAATGTTTGCCTGCGTAATAATGTGCCTGAGTTTGAAAAATAGGAAGTCCTGCATTTCTCAGATATTTATTACTACCTCCATCAGGTCCAGTACTAGTATAGTCACGCTCTGATGCAATGGCAGCAATCAATTTCCAATTTTCTGTTTTATGTGTTAAGCGTACTTGAGGATTACGTGCGAATGGCTTAAAAGGTAGTCCTGCACTTGCACCACATGTTCCAGGAAAAACTTCTGTCACAAATAAAGGTGACCAGGTTTGACCGATCAGTAATGATGTTTTTCCCCAATCTAAATTAAAAAAGGCATGACGCAAACGCATTCCATTTACATCAGATTCTCCATTACCAACAAATTCAGCTTCAATCATTGCACTTGTTTTTGCTCCTAATACTTCAGGACCAGTAAATTTTGCATTCACTCTTGATTGAATAACAGCCATATGGTAAACACCTCCTTTATTGATATCCTTACCACTTGCATCTAAATGCTCATTTTGGGGATACAACAAAATTAGTCCTTCACGAGCACTTACCGTTTGACGCGTATCGTATGTAAATAAAGAATGTGCGTAACCTCCGAATTTAGCAGTAATTACTTTTTCTTTTTTTTGGGCAGTTAGATTAGATAAACTTGTGAAAATCAATACAAGTAGTAATAGGTAGTTCAGCTTTTTCATAGATATTGTTAGTTTTTGCGCCACAAATATAAACAGTAATATTTGTTTTAGGGGTATTGTAAAACAGTTTTACAACTTGTCTTTCGAGAACAGAAAAACAAACTACAAAAACCTGCAGGATAGTTGATTGAATAAGAAAGGGGAATTTTAATATTCTTGATAAACAATTAATGGGCCACCTTCAAATTCAATACGGAAGCTATCTCCCATCGATTCGTTTAAGGTTCCTTGATACATCATTTCCAATTTTTGCCCTGTTAGAGAATATCTTAAATTTGCAGTAGAAATAAGAGTTTCAGAATTAGGAGAAAAGATGGATACTTGCTGACGGGTATAACTCTCGAAATTTTTAGCTCTTAAAATTGGTGTAAAAACGCCATAACTAGTTAGCATTTTAACTTTAATTTTTTTTGCATATCCTGGAAGAAGAAATACATTTCCAATCATATGATCATCTCTCTGTCCTGTTGCTCCAACAATTACAGCTTCCGAAAAATTATTTTCAAGACACCAATTAATTGCTTTGGTTAAATCATTGGTATCTTGATTTGCGAAGTGATAAATAAGATCACGGTACTTCCATTTTAAATCAGGATCTAAAGAATCCAAATCTCCTACAATTGCATATGGCTCAATACCAGCCTCATCTAATTTATTAATTGCTCCATCGCAACAAACAATGTATTTAGAGGATCTTAGTTCTTTTAAAGGAATCTCATGTTTAGGGAATGAACCATTTGCCAGAATAACCGCTTTCTTTTGCATGCTTATTTATAGAATAAGTACCTGAATTTGATTTTACTGAAGCAAAAGTAACTATTTGTGCGAAATTGCTTCAGAAGAAAGCATATCTTTTTTCCATTGCCAGTAGCCAACCAAAGCTAATACTGTATAGAAAAAGAATAAGATGGAAGTCGGAAACAATCCTTTATAGATGTATAACCCTAATGAAACAGCATTAACAATGAACCATACCAACCATTGTTCCAAAATTTTCCTAGCCAACATCCAAGTAGCAACAATGCTTAAAGCTGTTGTGAATGCATCCCAGTAAGGAATTGATCCATCGGTATAATTAACCAACACAAAAGAAATAAGGACATAAATTAGCATACTCACCCCAAACAGAATAAGAAATAATTCCTTTGTTAATCGAGTTACAGGGAGCTCCTTTTTACTGATTCCTTTAGACCATACAATCCATCCATAAATACTGATAATAACATAGTAGAATTGAAGTGACATATCAGCATAAAGCTTAGCCACAAAAAACACATAAATATACATTACCGAAGTAAGCAAGCCTACTGGCCACAACCATTTGTTCTGTTTGATTTCTAAATACAAGAAAATTAAACCAGCAATGGTTCCAACTATTTCAATGATATTATCAAGAATCCAATTCATTTTATTGGGATGTATATTGTAGGGACACAACTTACTGTGCCCCTATAAATTTAATTAAAATCTTAGTGTTACTCCTGCAAGAAAATTAATTCCAGCTTGTGGATAATAACTTTCCCATTTTTTTTCTGTTCCTTGTTCGAACCAGTGGCCGCCCGCTGCATTATTTTCGTATTCTAAGTCAAGTAGATTATTCACTTGAAGATTAAAAAGAATCTCCTTCATCCAGGAAGGCTTAATAGAATAATCAAAACGTAGATTGTGAACAAAGTATGCGTCTATTTTCCTATCCGCATTAGATGTGTTATCGTAGTACTGATCTCCAACATATTTGCTAATAAAATTAACTCCTAATCCTTTTGTTGGTGTCCAATTAATGACACTGCTTCCAATAATTTCAGGTGAATAACTAATGTGTGTATCACCCAAATTAGTTCCAACATCAGAGTCAGCCCAATTTTCATCATAGTGAACTACATTTTCTACAAAATTATTAATTCTGTTACGACTTAAAGTTAGGTTAGCATCCCATTTTAATTTTGGTAATAACTGGACACCCCAAACGAATTCAATTCCAGCACGATAACTTTTGTCAACATTGGTCATAATAGCAGATCCAACTTCATTTCTCTCTCCGGTAGGTACCAACTGATCACGGTAATACATGTAATACACGTTTGCTCCAAAGGCCGCTTTTGCTGATTTAAAATTGTAGCCCAATTCGTAATCAAATAATGATTCTTTCTTTGGTAAACTTGTTATGTCTTCCTTCGCATCTTTATAATTGGCTCGTGTTGGCTCTCTATGTGCCAAACCAAAAGAAGCATAAACTGTGTTTCTATCATTAATCGTGTAATACAATCCCATTTTTGGATTGAAGAAATCATACTTGTGATTCTGAACCAAAGGCCTTAAATCATCATCATTTCCAGTCATATCATATGAAATATGACGATACTGAACATCTCCATATGCATTTAAATGATCACTTAATTCCACGTTAATTTTAGCAAAGGCATTATAATCTGTTTTTTCACCATTGTTAAAATACCACTGGTAACCATTCTCTATACCACCATTTTGAGCCCAAAGAATATTTCCAAAATGATCTCCATCATAGTGATTCCAAGCACCTCCAAAAGATGCATCTACACTATTTTTCTTATAATTTAACGAATAGGTAAATCCGTAAAAATCATTCTTCAACCATTTTTGGCGGGTCAAATCTGTTTTTGTAAATTCTTCACTTCCAATCATTGGATTAGCAACACCATACTCATCATACCCCTCATCTTCTTTATATTGCTCATAGAAACCTTTTCCTTTGGTGTAATGCAATGCAGCATTCATGTTCAAATTTGAAGTCAATTCTTGGGAGAAGAACAATTGATAATGCGTCTGTTTGTAATTATCTGTTTGGTTATCGTAATAACGTGTTACACCATTTTCATCTGTATATTCACCAGCAGGATTATATTTTCTGTCTTCTACAACACTTTCATCAGGATTGTTAACAGTAGGATTTCCCCACCAAGAAATACCTGTTTTCTGGTCACCACTCATTAC
>JADGFH010000522.1 GCA_016743925.1 Labilibaculum sp. | reverse complement strand
ATTATGGAATCAGGTGTTCCTAAGGGATTATCATTTGCAAGTGTATATTCTGTAGGAAACTCCGCTCAAATGGGCGTTGAAGAGATTCTGAAACACATGGATGAGAGTTTTGATCCGGAAACGAGTAGTAAGGTAAAATTATTATATATCGAAAATATCGATAAGCCAGAAATGCTAATGAAGCATGCTTCTTCTTTAATCCGTAAAGGATGTAAAATTGCGGCAGTAAAATCTGGCAGTTCGGAAGCGGGAAGCCGTGCAGCATCATCTCATACTGGAGCTTTAGCTAGTTCTGATGTAGCTGTTGATGCGTTGTTTAAAAAAGCAGGTATTGTTCGTTGCAAAGGAAGAGATGAATTGGCAACAGTTGCATCTATTTTCATGCATCCTGAATTAAAAGGAAAAAACATTGCTGTAATTACACACGCAGGAGGTCCTGCTGTAATGTTAACAGATTCTTTATCAAATAATGGTTTAGATGTTCCTCATATTGATGGACCAAAAGCTGATGCTTTATTAGAGAAACTATACGGAGGATCGTCGGTAGCGAATCCAATTGATTTTTTGGCAACAGGAACTGCTCAGCAATTGGGTGATATTATTGATGCATGTGAGAATGATTTCGATAATATTGATGCGATGGCAGTAATTTTTGGTAGCCCAGGATTGTTTCCAGTCTATGATGTTTACGATCTTCTTCACGAGAAAATGAAGGAGTGTAAAAAGCCAATTTATCCAATCTTGCCATCGGTAATCAATGTTAAGGATGAAATTGATCATTTTCTTGCAAAAGGAAGAATCAATTTCCCAGATGAGGTTGTTTTTGGAGATGCTTTAGCTAAAGTTTACCACACAACAGAGTCACAACCTGCAGAAATTGAAATGCCAAAAGTTGACAAAGCTGGAATTCGTAAGATTGTTGATGAAGCAGAGAATGGATATTTGAGTCCAGCGCAAATTCATAATTTGTTAGATGCTGCTGGTATCGATAGAGCTAAAGAAGGTGTTGCTGATAAGGAAGAGGAACTTGTAAATCTTGCAAAAGAGATTGGTTTCCCATTGGTAATGAAAGTTGTTGGACCAGTTCATAAGTCGGATGTTGGTGGGGTAACACTTAACGTGAAAGATGAAGAAACTGTTCGTTCTGAGTTTAAGAGAATGATGCAGATAAAAGATACTTATGCGGTGATGTTGGCCCAAATGCTAAGCGGAACAGAAGTGTTTATCGGTGCGAAACGCGAAGATAAATTCGGACATATGGTACTTTGTGGTTTAGGAGGTATCTTTATCGAGGTATTGAAAGATGTTAAAGCATCACTTGCTCCTATTTCTAATGATGAAGCTCACGAAATGATTCAAGGATTAAAATCTTATGGAATTATTAAAGGAGTTAGAGGACAAGAACCTGTTAATGAAGATAAATTTGCTGAAGCAATTACAAGAGTTGCTGCTCTAATGACTGTAGCTCCTGAAATATTTGAGATGGATTTAAATCCGTTATTGGGTAATAAGGATGCTGTTGTAGCTGTTGATGCACGTATACGAATTGAAAAATAATCCCGAATTTATTTCGGAATTAAAATTTATAAATTGTGATGAGAAAGTTGAAAGATCTTAGTTTAAATGAGAAGTTGATGATCAGTTTTGTGGTGGTTCTTTTGTTAGGAATATCCGTAAAATGGAAAGATGTGAAAGAAGGTTTTTTAAAAGGTCTGGATAACTATACGGAGCAAACAGAAAATAAATAAAAGCAATAGCATGGGGAATTCTCATGCTATTTCTGCATAATAAAACAACTCATGAAAAAACAGGATATCATATTTGCACTAGGATTTATTCTAGTGTTTTTACCTTTCTTTTTGTCTCAGGCTATTTTCGATTTTTATATCGAGTTTAACAAAGCTCATGGTATGATTACCAGCTTTGTGAAATTTGCAATATTGGCAACAATTGGAGAGGTAATTGGCTTACGATTAAGAACAGGTAATTTTTATCAAAAGGGTTTTGGTATTTTACCTAGAGCTATTGTTTGGGGATTCTTAGGACTTACCATTAAGTTGGCATTTGTAATTTTTGCAAAAGGAACACCTATATTTTTGGCATATCTTGGCGTTGAGGGAGCAATTGAGGCAATGCAAGGGCCATTTACCATGAACAAACTGTTGGTAGCCTTTAGTATTAGTGCAGCTATGAATTTAATTTATGCTCCGGTAATGATGACACTTCATAAAATTACCGATATGCATATCGTTAACAATGGAGGAACATTAGCTGGCCTGCTTAAGCCAATTCAAATGACGAACATATTTGTTAATATAAACTGGGATGTGCAGTGGAATTTTGTATTTAAAAAGACCATTCCATTCTTTTGGATTCCAGCTCATACAGTAACCTTTTTATTACCTCCTGATTTTCAAGTTTTATTTGCGGCATTGTTAGGAATAGTATTGGGTGTGTTACTTGCTATTGCAAGTTTGAAAAGTTCCAAATAAGTTTAACTTTGTAAGAACGATAAATACATAAACTAAATTAATAACATTAAATACTGTTCCCTATGAGTAAAATTGGATTGTTCTATGGACCTAAAGGTGGTAATGTAGAAAGAGTAGCAAAGCTTATTGCAGAAAAGATTGGTGCTGATCTTATCGAAGTACATAATGTAAGAGATATAGAGGCAGATGTAGTCGTGCAATATTCCAATATAATTATGGGAATATCAACACTTGGAAAACATACTTGGTCTTCTGATAATACTGGAAATGATTGGGATATTTTCTTTCCTAAGTTGAATGGCTTAGATCTAAAGGGCAAAAAAGTTGCACTTTTTGGTTTAGGAGATCATATTGCTTACGCTGATTTTTTTGTTGATTCATTAGGTGATTTAGCTGAAAGTATTTCTGCTACAGGTGCTGAAATGATAGGTCAAGTAAGTGATGAAGGCTATGAATTTAATGAATCGAGAGCATTTCAAGATGGTAAATTTGTTGGCTTACCAATAGATGAGGATTTTGAAGATGATATGACTGAGAAAAGAGTAAATAATTGGTTAAAATTAATTCTTCCCGAATTCAAATAAGGAATTATATAAAAATAGAGAGGCTGATTCATAAAGGATCAGCCTTTTTTTATCTTTTAGTAATGATTTGTTAGAACTATAACGATTACTTTGTTCGTATTGAAATATTTTTAGCTAAATATGTTTTAAATTGTTATGAATTTTAGTAAAATTGCAGACATCTAATAAAACACCAAATTTTTAACAAACACTTAAACAAACAAATATGAAGACCCCAATAAATCCGGAAATTGTTGATACTAAATTAGCAGCTTGCGAAATTAAGAAAATGGAGGATGCAACTATTCGTGATGTTGTTCGTGTGGTAAATATGATTGAGGAAGAGAGTGGAGAGAAATTCATTCGGATGGAAATGGGGATTCCAGGATTAAAACCGGCTAAGGTTGGAATTGAAGCAGAAAAGCAGGCTTTAGAAGATGGTGCTGCTTCGGCATATCCTATGTTAGAAGGAATTAAGCCTCTTAAAGAGGAAGGCTCTAAATTCATTAAGAATTTTATGAATATTGATCTAAGTGCTGAAGGTATTATTCCTACGGTAGGATCGATGCAAGGTGGATATGCTGCATTTATGGCAGTAGGAAACTGCACATCAGAAAAGGATACAATCTTATTTATTGATCCAGGTTTTCCGGTTCAAAAAACTCAATTAGAGGTGATGAATCAGAAATATGAATCTTTCGATGTTTTCAATTATCGAGGAGATAAACTGAAAGATAAATTAGAAGCGTTTTTGGCGAAAGGAAATATAGCTGGTATTATTTACTCTAATCCTAACAATCCTGCTTGGATTTGCTTTAACGAAGATGAGTTAAAAATCATTGGTGAGTTAGCAAATAAGTATAATGTGATTGTGATGGAAGATTTGGCTTATTTTGCAATGGATTTCCGTTCCGATTTAAGTCAGCCAGGTGTTGGACCATATCAGCCAAGTGTAGCCAATTACACCGATAATTATATATTAATGATTTCAAGTTCTAAAGCATTTAGTTATGCTGGGCAACGTATAGGTCTACTTTGTATTTCTGATAAATTGTTCCACAGACGATATGATAATTTGAAACCAAGATTTGGTGCTGATGAATTTGGATATACGATGATTTATAGAATCATTTATACACTTTCATCTGGAACTTCTCATTCTACACAATATGGTTTAGCGGCCATGTTAAAATCAGCAAATGAAGGCAATTTTAATTTTGTTGAGGATGTTAAAGAGTACGGCGAAAGAGCTAAAATAATGAAGAAGCTATTTTTAGATAATGGTTTTGACTTGGTGTATGGTAATGATGTGAATTTGCCATTAGCCGATGGATTTTATTTCACAATTTCGTATCCTGGAATGACAGGACCAGACTTGAACAAGAAATTGTTGTATTATGGAATTTCTGCAATATGTTTAAATGAAACAGGTAGCATGAAAGAAGGACTTAGAGCTTGTGTCTCACAAGTAGGAAGAGATCGATTTGAAGATTTAGAATACCGACTAAAAGAATTTCACAAGCACAATCATGTGATGGCTTAAATTTTCTAAGCTTTTAATGATAATATGATATTTAATTGAAGGATTTAAACTTCAATTTGTAACTTAAAGGGTTTTATGGATTGATATTCATAAAACCTTTTTTTATTACAATATATAAGCAAATAGAAAGTTAGACTTGTGATCTGTTATTTACCAGTTTGGTGCATTATTGTGCTTAAGAAGTGCCTAGGTCTTGCAAATGAATACATTGTCTAATTATTACAAAAAATAAGGTGTTTTATTTAGAC
>JADGFH010000521.1 GCA_016743925.1 Labilibaculum sp. | reverse complement strand
ACTAGGAAGTCTTTCAAGATTGAGAATTACCGGATTTAAATCAATAGAAAATTTAGATTTGGAATTAAAATCAATAAATATTCTAATAGGACCTAATGGCGTTGGGAAAAGTAACTTTATAGGTTTTTTCAAATTTATGAAAAAAATTCTTGATAAAGATTTACAGTTATACATATCGCAAGAAGGTGGAGCAAATAAAATATTACATTTTGGTAAAAAACATACTAAAGAGTTAATATATGGTCTTTATTTTCCTCCCAATGCATATACTGGAATATTAGTTCCAGATTCATCTGATAGCTTAGTTTTTAAGTCTGAAAAAAGTTTTTTTAAAGCAAGTGACATTGGTTACTATGGTGGTTCAAAACAAGGTATTTTAGCAAATGCTGGTGAGAAAGAATCAAAATTGCCTAGCAGAGGTTCCTCTATGTCTATTTCTGGACATATTGTTAAATATATTCAAGATTGGAAAGTATATCATTTTCATGATACAAGTAGTACCGCAGGTGTTAAACAACAATGCAACATAGATGATTGTGATATTTTATCTGCTAATGCATCTAATTTAGCAGCATTTCTATATAACATAAAAAACACTAATGAAAAATCATATAATGATATTGTAAAAATAATTCAAAGAGTGGCACCTTTTTTCCATGATTTTACTTTAGAGCCTGAAGCTAATAATTCTAAATCCATTAGATTAAAATGGAAACATAAGGGAACAGATGAGTACTTTGATGCTTCTGATTTATCTGATGGGACATTGAGATTTATATGCTTATCAACTCTTTTGCTTCAACCTTATTTACCTACCATAATATTACTTGATGAACCAGAATTAGGACTTCATCCATTTGCTTTAAGTTTGTTAGCATCGTTATTTAAAAAAGTTTCAAAAAAAACTCAAATCATTAGTTCCACTCAGTCAATTACTTTTGCGGAGAATTTTGATATAGAAGATATATTAGTAGCAAATCGTACTAATAATAGTACAGACATTAAAAGATTAAAAGAAGAAGATTTAAAAGAGTGGTTAGATGAATATTCTATTGGTGATATGTGGCAAAAAAACTTAATAGGTGGAATACCTACTCATGACTAGAATAGCCATTTCTGTAGAAGGCCAAAGCGAACGAGAATTTGTTAACTTAACATTATCTCCCTATTTCCAAATAAATTTTGATATTGTTTTACAACCTATCATTATATGCACAAAAAGACTTTGTTCTGGTAAAAAATTTCTAGGTGGAGGAGTTAATATAGATAGGGTTTGTAATGAAATAACTAACCTTCTGCATTCTTTTGATTATGTAACAACTTTTTATGATTTTTATGGCTTTCCAAATCCAAATAATTTTAATGTAAATCAGTTAGAGAAAAGTATTTTTACCAGAATTAACAGTGAAAAATTAATTCCTTATATACAAAAATATGAATTTGAAACATTACTTTTTTGTGCACCTGAAATTATTGCAAATGAAGTTAATAATGACAATGCAAAAACTGAAGTTGAACAAATAATTACCTCATTTAATGGGAATATAGAAGACATAAATAACTCAGTTGATACAGCACCTTCAAAACGACTAATAAAATTATTTAATGATTATGATGAATTTTATACTAAAACATATCATGGTCCACTTATAATTGAAGAAGTAGGTATTGATGCAATTAGAAATCTTTGTCCTAGATTTAATTCATGGGTTGAAAAACTTTCTGCTTTATAAATAAATTTTCTATTTTAAATTTTATGCTATAATAACCTATCAAAACGTTAGGAATATTATGAATAAAGATGATAAATCAGGTGTTATACTAAAATATTTAGATATTTTACAAAATAATGGTGCATTTCCTGATGATGAATATTTAGATAATAAAGATGAAGACTTTGATGATTTTTGTCAAAGAGCACTAGAAGAAATTATTCTTAAATATTCTGATAACAAATACTCAAAAGAATTATTTATTCGTTTAAAATATGATAGTATCTTTAAAATGGTTCCTACTAAATATACAGGTAATCTTGCAGAAGTTGAGTATAGCGGTGAATTTATACCTTATAGATTAGATTTGGCTGACCATTCACCAATGGGCTTTGCAGTATCTATGGGTAACTCAAGTCAAAATCAACTTTCACTTGCAATTTTATCAATTGTCGTTGGAGATAAAGAAGCATTAAAATACTATCAAGACCTTTCAAGTAGTATTGCAAAAGCAATAACACATAACAGAAAACAACAAACAACATATCTTGAAATTTACAAACTGTACTTAGAGTTAAAAAGGGAAAAAATGAAAAACATGGTTAAATATGTATGCTCTGAATTAAACATTACTCAAAGGGCTCTATCTGAAGAAATTGGAGTAAGTGAGGGTACCGTTAATCGTTGGTCAGCAAAGCCAGATGAGATACCTTTACAAACTCAAAAGACATTAAAACTTATACTAGAAAACTTTAAATTAAAAGATAATCAAGAAAAACTTTTAAAAGCAATATCATTGATTGAAGAGGTGAAAAATACTCAAAATAGTAGTAACTAATACTAATTACCTAATATATTATTAGGTAAATGCTTGACAAACAAATAATTTATTGGTAATATTTCAAATATACCTCCTATTATATTAGGTTGTATAAATTCATTTGAAAGGAAACCAATGAATCTTGAACTCATAAATGAGATTGTAGAGTTAAAATCTAAGAATCTCTCTTACACAGAAATTGCAGAAGTAATTGGAATCGGTAGAACTACTATTGTTTTAGCTTTAAGACTATATAGTATTTTAGATAACCATTACTCCTCTAAACTTTCATCTCTTCAAGAAAACAACAATCAATTCATTAATCAAATTGATACATTAAAAAAACAATGTATTCAAAAAAATAGTGAAATTGATAGATTGAATAAACTTGTAAATATAGATGAAAAAGTAAGTGTGATTCTCTCAAAAGATGAATACTATGGTATTGAAAATGGATTAGAAGATTTACAAAGTGAGGCGGATATGCTAAATACTGAATTAGCAAGTCTTAACAATATGTCATTTAGTAAAAAACTAGAATGGCTGTTCATTCCAAAGGAGATAAAATGAACGTAGATATACAAGGTGCGTACCTTAACGGATATGCAAAAGCAGATTACAAAAACAAAGATACGGGTGAAGTCGTGCAAGGTGACTTTTGTGTTCAAATTCAACAGTCAAAAACACTATCTAATGGTGCAATTCAAAATGAATACTATGATGTTCCAATAGCTAGAGAGTTAGAGAAAAATTATCAAGGTAAAAAAGTTGGTGAAACTGTAAAAGTTCCATGTAATGTCTATGGTGAAAATTTTGCTCAAATAAAAATAGGCAAAGCTAAGAAATAATTATTTATAAATAAGCGTTAGAGGAGCACTCTTTCACCTTTGCTTCCCTAACTCTAAACCCAGTCGCTAAAAAGGATTCAGGATGAATTATACAATAAGTAATAATCAAAGTGCCTTAGAAAGAAGTTTTGGTGATGAGGCTCCGCATTGTGCGGAGTGTTTCATCAACACTTCTGCCGTAGGCACCTTGACTAATTATAAAGAAGTTGTGGACATTAGTGAAAATCACTCATTTTATGATGAGCTTAAAACAGTTCACTATGGTCTATCTAAAATAGACTTACTGCAAATAAAAGATAAACTTAAAAAGCAAAAAGGCTTTTTAAATACAAGTTTTATATTTGACCGCATAAATAAAACTCGTTTTCCACTATCTCAAATAGTTATATCAGCTTATCACTCACCAGAGCGTTACTATGCAGAGATACAGAATAGAGTTAATACATTAGAGTGTATTGCAAGTCAAAGAGATTTAAAGCCTATTTTTATGACTCTTACACTACCTAGTGAATTTCATAGATATAAAACTACAAAAAATGGTAATTTAATAGATAACCCTAAGTTTAATGGAACTACTCCAAAAGAGTCTGTAAAAATACTAACTAAAATGTTTGCAAAACTTAGACAAGATAGGTCACTAAAAGAACTATCAAAAGAGAATCGTATATATTTTAGAGTTAATGAGCCACACAAAGATGGAACACCTCACACTCACATACTTATGTTTATTCCTAGTGATAGAATTGAGAGAGTAAAAAGAGCATACAAAAGACTATATGATAGCAGAGCAAATGATATACAAGTCATTACAGACAATATCAATAATAGTGTTGCTTATGTTATGAAGTATATAAACAAAGTATTGCCACTATCAAAGAAAAAAAACCTTAGCGAGAAAGAGCAATATCTTAATGCTTGGTACTCAAAAAATAGAGTTGTACGTTTTAACTCATCTAAAACTCTAGCACCACTTGGACTATATAGATTACTTCACAATAAATACTCCATGTTTGCACTTACAAAGCTAGTTAACACAAAAGCACTTGATATATTTGTAACCATTGATAAAAATAAGATAATGGAAATATTTGATGGTGATGAAATGATATATGCTCGTAGCGATAACTATAATCTTGAAATTATAGGGAATAATTTTTCAAATTCTTCGCAAACAAACGATAGTGCGATAGGGGTATCAGCATGACTATTTTATTAGAAAACTTAGAACTCATACCTAAGCTATTTGAAGAGATAAAGGCTCTAAAGCTAAATAGTACTAAAAATGAAAAAAAGTGGCTTAATACACGAGAATTGAGTGCTTATATAGGTTATTCGATGGACTCAATAAACAAAATGGTAAAAGAGGACGTTTTTATAGATGGTATTCACTATTATAAACAATCAAAAAAACTACTTTTCAATAAATATGAGATTGATAATTGGATTACTGGTATCAGAAGTGACAAAGC
>JADGFH010000520.1 GCA_016743925.1 Labilibaculum sp. | reverse complement strand
AGTCTAATCTCTACTCTGGGAATTCTAAGTTCTTATCAACATTTAAAAAAAGACATAACTAACAACCAACAATTAAACGCTGAGTTAATTGCAGAAAACTGTATTACAACTCTGATGTTTAATGATGCCGAAGGAGCGAATAGAGTGCTTCAAACTTTAACTAAAATTCCCAACATAAATTTTGCCAAAATATACGATCAAGACAGTCTTGTATTTGCTAGTTATTTGAGCAAAAATGAAAATTACGAAGAGCATAACCTTCTGATCAAAAACATTATTAAAACAGAAAACGACCATATCATTATAAATGAACCAATCCTTTACAAAAGCAAGCAATATGGTACGCTGTGCCTAGAGATATCAACTATTGCTATTAAGGAAAAAACATTCAATTATATTGTAAGTGCAGTTATCAACTTGATTATTGTTATCATTATCGCTATTATTTTGGCCACCAAGTTTCAGAATATCGTTTCAAAACCAATACTTGATCTCGCTCAGTTTGCAGAGAAAATATCTGAATCATCGAACTATCACCTAAGAATAGAAAAAACAACAAAGGATGAGACAGGCATACTTTATGATCGATTTAATGGTATGCTTTCGAGTATAGAAGAACATCAATTGGAACGGGATAAGGCAGAACAAGAACTCATTATAGAACGGGAAAATTTAAAAACGAGAACAATTGAATTAGAGGAGGCAAAAATACAAGCAGAAGAGAGCGACCGATTAAAATCGGCTTTCCTGGCGAATTTATCGCATGAAATACGTTCTCCTATGAATGCAATAATTGGCTTTGCTGATTTGATCGATACGCCTGATATTACGATTGAGAAAAGAACAAAGTTCATAAGTTATATCAACTCGAGTGGCAAGCAGTTACTGTCTATCATCAGCGATATTATAGAGATCTCACAAATTGAAGTCAATTTGGTATCATTACATGAAGAAACTCTTGATATTGATGAGTTTGTTGTGAATATTTTTAATGAATTAAGTATTAGTGACCAAATAAAAAAGGATGTTGAATTTAAGTTGATCAATTCACCTTCTGAATTGTTGACAAAAACAATAACAGATGAGACGAAATTGAAACAAGTAATTACAAACTTACTTACCAACGCATTTAAATTTACAAATGAAGGTTCTGTTGAACTTGGCTATCAGCTTGTAAATAATTCTCACCTAGAATTTTTTGTTAAAGATTCAGGTATCGGAATTGATGTAAAATTTCATGAAGTTATTTTCCAAAGATTCCGTCAAGCGGACAATGATTTGGAACTTTTACAAAGTGGTTCGGGCTTAGGTCTTGCAATTTCCAAAGCATACATTGAAATGATGAGCGGAACGATTCATCTTGAATCGAAACCAGGCAAAGGATCATTATTCTCTTTTACAATTCCGTACAAAGAAGCTGAAAATGAAAAAACAGTTCTTTCGATTCAACGTAAGCAAGAAATTAATAAGTTCACTAATGATGTAATTCTTATTGCTGAGGACGACGAAGTAAATTTTATTCTTTTCGAACATCTATTTGCTCAAGAAGCCGTAAGAATTGTTCGCGCAACTACCGGTACAGAAGCAATTGATATCTGTAAACGAAATCCAAGTATCGATTTAGTCTTAATGGATATTAAAATGCCTGAAATGGATGGCTTAGAAGCAACGCGCCGAATAAAAGCATTTTTACCTAAGCTACCAATTATTGCAACAACTGCCTTCGCTCTAACAGGAGATAAAGAACTTTCTTTGGAAGCTGGCTGCGACGCATACATATCGAAACCAATTAAAAAAGATGAATTATTTAAATTGATCTTAAAAACAAAATCTGCAAGTTCTCAACTAAGAGAACACTAGTTTACACATAAGAATTCAAGTGGTATATTTCGCAAAAATAACATACCACCTGAAATCAATTCGTCTACCAACAATATCGTTTACTAATTGCATGTACTATTTAATTTTTGGTAATCTGATATTGAAACGCTTGGAATGTTCTGTGTATCTAGGATTTTAATGCAGGTTAAAGTTTCGTTCCTGTCTACCTTAATTTCAACTAAGTCAAGATTATTACTCAAATCCAAATCGGTAAGTGAATTACTAGAAATGTATAGGTGCGTTAGCTTGCCATTGTATTCCAGGTTAATGTTTTCAAGTTTATTATCAGAAATCAACAAGGTTTCTATTGATGTATTGCTAGTAAAATCTACTGTTTCAAGTTTATTAGATGTCAATAAAACATTTCTAAGATTTGTAGCTCCATTGGTATTTAAGGATTTCAAATCATTATTTCTCATGTGCAAAACTTCTAATGATTCATTGTGAATACTAAATTCCTCTAGGTAATTCCATGATAAATCCAGATCTCTTAAATTTGTCGCATTTGATAGTCCTTTAATTGAGCTACTTGAGCTAAAATCATTCGACTGAATATCTACAAAAATTAAATTGATATTTTTACTTAGATCAATACTAGTCATGTAATTCCCAATAAGATAAATCGTATCCAATAAGATATTATGACTTAAATCAATACTCTCTAATTTTTGGTTACCCGCAGAGAGTAGTTTTAGATTCACAAAACCCTCAATGCCAGTCAAATCAGTAATTTCACCAAAGTTAGCTGTAAGGTTTAAATCCAAACGAATAACTTCTTCAGCATCTGTCTTTAAGATTTTTTGGTTTACGATCCCATCGGAATCTATGCCTTGCTCAATTAGTTTCGTTTCAAAACTAACATCGGGAATGGCAATAAATAACTCCTCTTCAGGATCTGTGTTGTTACTATCACTTGAGCATGCAACAAACATACAGCATGCTATTACCAATATTGTATTTAGGATTCTCTTTCTTTTCATAGTTTGTTTCAATTATCAAAGGCAATAAGAATTTACCGGCTTAAGCAAATGAAATGCGATTTAAATCATTTTTCATTGCTTACCAACTGCTTCTCATCAACCCAATTAGTATTTTTTTTAGAAGAATTAAAGCTATTCTTTTTTTATTTAGATTTAGTCTACAAAAGAATAATTAACAGAGAAATAACAATTACTTAATGAATAGAGTTTAAATATTTTAATAATCCCTAAGTTTTTTAATGTGATGTCTTGATGATCGTTTTGTAAAAATCATATTGAAATCAAAAATTAATCGAAAAAGCAATATTAGTAAGATCTCGCATAGAAAAACCGAGTGTTGTAGAGATTAGTTTTTGGTATTTTATCATAGAACAAAATTAGTGTGTCATTTTGAATTTTGACTAAATCTGGTTCTGATAAATACGGTTCTGCTTGTTGATATATGTCTACATCATCATAAGTTCCTTGATTATTTAATTGTGAAATGATACCTTCAGCAATAAAAGTACTGTCTCCAACACTTTCCCAAACTACATTCTTTGAACTTTCGAAAATTGTACATCCTTTGTCCAATTTTCCTCTATACATAGTATAATCAAGGCTTCCATCTTCTTTAAAAGTTAAACGACTATTTTCTGTACTGCATTCTCCAAAAGTATACGTAAATGATACTTCTCCATAATCTCCATTTATAATCTCTCCTGTCATTAATCCAACAACAGGACTCCAACTTCCAATTAAACTGTCTAAGTATATAGGAGTGTCTGTATCATCCTTACTACAATTAAAAAATAAGATTGTGATAGCGAAGATTAATAAGACTGTTTTTGTTATTTTTATCATCTTTTTTATAAAATTAATTTGCAATTTAAATTCAACTGAAATAATGTTTTAATTTTCCATTGATTTCAGGACCTTTACATTCGCACAAAACGTTCAGGCTCCAACTTGTACTATAGCCTGCAGTATGCAACCTTTACAATAGTTTTGTTAATTTCGATCAAGAGCTAATGATGTTGTTAGAGATTTTCTAACAGTACTATTTTCTAAGACATATCGCATTCTTATGACTTGATCTTTGGTGAACATGTTCATACATGCATCATCGGTATAATCCATATAATTTTGAGTAAGCATAGATTCTCCATTACACGATAGAGCTGGCGTCCCATCACAGTTTCCCGTTCTTCTAGATACAGGAGGCGTATCATCACAATAATCATCAAATTCCATACAATCAGCATTTTCAATTTTTCCCCATAGATGTTCTAATCCTAAAAAATGTCCCATTTCATGAGTGAGCGATCGCCCAAGGTTAGAGCCGCCGTCTAAATCTGATGTTCCAAAATGTGGTGTTGTAATCATTATGCCAGTTGTTCCACTTGTATCTTTATTCTCAAGACCTGGTAAATCTGCTTGTGGTACAGAAGATTGTCCTAATATAATATTGGGTTCGAATGGAAAAACCCAGATATTTATATAATCCTGTTTATCCCAATAAGCGTAATAGGGAAGCGTATCAAAGAACCAAGCGTCATTACCTATTTCATATTCAATATCATCTACATTAACTCTGTTAATACCATTGGTTGTATTGCCATCGGGATCTATTTCAGCGAATTTAAATTCTATCTTGGCATCTGTTCCTAAAGGATGCGTATTGTAACCTAGAGTTCCTTCTCTTTTCCTAAAATCATCGTTTAAAGTTTTAATCTGACCAATAATACGTTCATTTGATAGATTATAGCCTGTTCCAATTTCTTCTCCTGTATGTATAATATGAACAACTACAGGGAGTGTGTAAATAGTTTTTTCTGATACTTGCTGGTCTTCATTGATTTCATCTTCACTAGAGCAATTAAATAGCACTATGCCTAACAAGACTATTAGAATCTGTCTTTTTATCATTCTTCTATAAATAGTTTATTTAAGGTAACTCATTGTTAATTCCATTACCGCTTCAATATTTTGTTTGTTCATACTGTATGC
>JADGFH010000519.1 GCA_016743925.1 Labilibaculum sp. | reverse complement strand
ACAGTAGATCCATTTGAAACGGGATTAATTTTGGTTTTTGCCTACCCCGAACGAATTGCACATGCTACTCCGGGCAATAATGCTCAATTTAAATTGGCCAACGGGAAAATTGCAGCTGCCGGACACCGAGATGATCTTGCACACGAGGAATGGCTTGCGATAGCTAATATGCATGCTCGCGATAAAGTTGGTGAAATTTTTCTGGCCTCTCCTTTAAATCCACAAGATTTGGCTCCCATGCTTAAAACTGTTGAAACGCTAAGTTGGGATACTAAAAGAGGCGGTTTTATGGCAAGCTCCGATTTAAAAATTGGAAGTATTATTCTACAAAGCAAACCGCATCGCAATTATAATCCTGAACTAAAAACACAAGCCATATCAGATGCAATCGTAAAAGAAGGTGCTTGGTTATTGGATTTTAACAAAGAAGTGGAACAATGGCAAAATCGTGTGAACAGTTTACAGATATGGAATCCAAAACAAAATTGGCCAGATGTGAGCACAAAAAATCTTTTGGAAATCAATTCGGAATGGTTGGCTCCTTATTTAAGCAATATCAAAAAGCCTGAAGATCTGAAGAAAATTGATCTGAAGACCGTATTGCAGCATCATTTAGATTATAAGTTGCAATCGGAATTAGAACGTTTGGCCCCCGAGAAAATAAATGTGCCCAGCGGATCCACTATCAAATTGAATTACCAAGCAAACGGACAAGCTCCCATTCTTTCGGTTCGCCTGCAAGAGGTATTTGCTTTGCTTGAAACACCAAAAGTAAACAATGAAAAAATAAATATTCTCTTGCATCTTCTTTCTCCAGGTTTTAAACCGCTTCAAATCACGAACGATTTAGCAAGTTTTTGGGACAATGCCTATTTCGAAGTTCGTAAAGAATTAAAAGCACGTTATCCTAAACATCATTGGCCCGATAATCCTCTGGAAGCAGAAGCTTTACGTGGGGTGAAAAAAAAGAATCAACAATAAAACACATTTGGCATCGATGAGAGAATTTATTTAAACGAAAAAAAGGCTAGGATTGTAAATCATCCTAGCCCATCTATAAAATGATATTTTAATATATCCTTTATTTGATAATCTTTTACCAGAGCTTGTTCATAAAACAACGAATCATAGAACACCCCTCTGTCCTTCGGACATCTCCCCTTAAAAGGGAGAAATAAAACGAAACTTTGAATTGATATGCTATGTTCTGTAGCTGAATCTTTCCCTCTTAGGCTACCGTAGCAAAGCGAAGCTCGTGAACACATTTTTTATAGCAGGAGTGAACAAAGTGTCGATAGACGAAAGGGTGTATTTTTTCATTGAAAACTTTTATGAACAAGCCCTGAATCTTTTAAGGATTACTCTCAAACATGCACCTTTAAAGTTCTGTATCCGTAAATTCCGATTACAATAAAACAGATAAAAGGAAGAATAAACGAGAAGTTTACAGCAGCCATACCTGCCACTTGTCCCATATCTATAATTGAACCTTGAAGTGGAGGCATTAAAGCTCCACCAACAATTGCCATAACCAATCCGGCAGCACCAATAGTGGCATCGTCGCCCAATCCATGCAATGCAATACCGTAAATAGTCGGGAACATTAAAGACATAAATCCTGAGGTAGCTACCAAGCAATACAAGCCCATTTGTCCTTCAATCAGAATAACACCAGTAGTTGTAATCATACCACCAATAGCGAAAATAGTTAAAAGCAATTTGGCATTAAAATACTTCATTAAAGCCGTACTGATAAATCTACTGGCTATAAACAAGGTCATTGCTGCAATATTATAATTTTGAGCTGTGGCCTTACTTAGACCCAAGTTTTCGGCATATTGAATGATAAATGTCCAACACATGATTTGTGCAGCTACATAAAACACCTGAGCAATTACGCCTTCGCGATACTTCACATTTTTAAACAAGCGCTTAAAGGTATCTGCTGTTTTAACTGGCTTTTCTGCCTTTTTACGTTCGGGCATTTTAGATACAAAAATGATCACAAACATTACCAATACCACAAAACCTAAAATTACATACGGATCGCGAATAACGCCAAGATCGTGTGTACGAACAGCAGCTTTTTCGACAGTATTAAGTGTGTTAAACACCAATTCTCCTGCCTCATTTCTGATATCCGATTCGAGCGCTGCTAATATGAATTTTGATGCTATAATCATACCGAATATAGAACCCAGAGGATTAAAGGCCTGCGCCAAGTTTAATCTGCGAGTAGCTGTAGATTCGTCGCCCATTGAAAGGATGTATGGGTTTGCAGTAGTTTCCAAAAAGGCCAATCCAAAGGTTAAAATGTAAAGTGATCCTAAAAAGAATCCGAACATTTCGTATTGAGCTGCCGGGAAGAATAACAAGGCTCCTACGGCATAAAGCGTTAAGCCCAATAAAATTCCTTTTTTGTAAGAATATTTTTTCACAAATAGAGCAGCTGGTATGGCCATGGTTCCATATCCTCCGTAAAAGGCAAATTGAATCATGGATGCTTTTGCATTTGAAATTTCCATTACAGTCTTAAATGCCGCTACCATTGGGTTGGTAATATCGTTGGCAAATCCCCATAGGGCGAAAAGACTGGTAATCATTATAAATGGTATGAGTAACTCCTTCGAGACCACTTTTGCTTTCATATTTTTAATCGTTTAGGTTTGGGCTTGTTTTACTATTCATTAATGCTGAGACTTTACATGGTCCCGAAATCATTTCTTTAGCATTATCAATTGATCAATCAAATCAATATCATTTATCGCTTTAATGTTTCACATAAAAAATTTCTGCTAATCTAACTAAGCTTTCATTAATTATTGCATCACTTCTTCAATTTTATCCAAAGAAATTCCGAAAAGTTTTAAGCTTACTTTATTTAATTCAGGCACTTCTCCCTGAAAATGATAAGTTCTTTGAACATGTGTATACGATTCCTGAGCTTTCAACTCCAGTGCCGGAGACGAACTTTCCAATTCGTAAAACGGCCCCATTTGTGCACCATCTTCTAAAGGTCCATCGTTATACGAGTTTAATGCATCGCCATTGAATGGATTTTCCTGCATTTCCCAAGCTGAATTTACAAAATCGGTTTTATTGGCTGGTAAATTGCATTCCAGAATTGTTAAGCTTTTATTTTTAGCATCGTAACTTCCCATTAAGTTGCTTGCACGCTGTGGAGAAATACCAAGTTTTCCTCTACTCTTTCCATCAGCTCTAAAATAAATGATATCGTCTACTACTTTCAATCGATCTTCCGAAATCTTGCCAAAATAATCATCGTTTACTTTTTCTCCCAATTCTTTATCGCTTCCCGATTTCACTGGAATAACAACACATGCCTTATCCGAAGGAGTATACATTCCAAGCATCCAAATGGATAGCATGCCCTCTTGTTTGTTCCAATCGTTAGTGCCTACATTTTTCACTTCATTGGCCGATTCGTAGGCTACCATATGCAGCTGATCGCATGCAATGCCTAAGTTCGCTTCAATCAATTTTGATGTTAGCAGCTTAACCGTTCTATTTACTTCCAATTGGAATACCGTTCCCGAGTAGTTTGCAAGATCGAATTTTTTATAAAATTTTGCTGAGGATTCTGTTTTCTCTGTTAATTGAAAAGATTCTGTATCGATAACAGCTGGAACTTTCCAATTTCCCATTTCAAACTTGTCACCTTCTTTAAAATACAAAGAGAATTGTCCACCTTCTGGTCCCAACCAAAATCGCTCCTCGCCTCCGTACGGATTAAATTGATCGTTTTTAACTCCCTTTTTAATGTAATCATGATTTAGCCAACCGAAGCTATAACCATCATTTTCCTTGCAACTCGATGTCATCACTCTTCCTTGCAAATCGGGACTCAATAAAACAGCCGATGCGCCATTTTTTAATTCTACAATTTCAAAATGGTTTTTCAGAAACTGCTTATCGAACCCATAAGTTCCTTTGGGATATATTACTTTCTTATCGCTATTTTTCATCGGTTTAGTTTGACACGAGACACATACACAAGTCAACAGCAATGCCACATAAGTTCGTATTTTCATATCTCTTTAAATTAAAAAACACTTGCCGGATTGCATTTGTCCGACAAGTGTTAAATTTTTATTTTAAACCATATAAGGGTCCGTAATTTTCACAAGCTCTGTAATCAGAACCTTCATTATCCTCGCCAAAGGCAGCCCAAGCTGATGGACGGAATACTTTTTCTGATTCTACATTGTGCATGCAAACAGGAATACGAAGCATAGAAGCTAGCGTAATTAAATCGGCTCCGATATGTCCGTAGCTAATCGCACCATGATTGGCTCCCCAATTTGCCATTACCGAATAAACATCTTTAAATGCTCCTTGTCCCGTAATATTTGGTACAAACCAAGTTGTTGGCCAAGTAGGATTGGTTCTCTCATCTAAAACGGAATGAACATCTTCAGGCAATTCAACAGTATATCCTTCGGCAATTTGAAGAACTGGACCTACCCCTTTTACCAAATTCACGCGCGACATGGTAACTGGCATCTCTCCTTCTGTTTTAAACTGAGAAGAATATCCACCACCACGAAAATATTCACGAACTGCTTGTGGCCAAACCGTTTTATCCAAACATTTCTGTACTTCTTCTTCAGTAATATCCCAATGTGCTTTCATTGCCGGATTTCCTTCAGCATCTCTTTGTTGTGCAGTCGCATCGAGTGTAGTCGATCCTGAATTGATCAAGTGAATGATACCATTAGCAGCCTTACCTGTTAATTCTTTTCCAGTTACTCTCTTCACTGAATCAGGGCTCCAATAAGTACGAACATCAGAGAAAATTTGTGCTGTATCGGACAACAAGTGACCAAACAACATAGC
>JADGFH010000518.1 GCA_016743925.1 Labilibaculum sp. | reverse complement strand
AGACTTGGTTGACCAAGAAGCTCTACAGTCTTTCCGTGATCGTGCTTTGAATCCAGAAGCTCCTGTAACTAGAGGTACTGCTCAGAATCCTGATGTATACTTTCAGTCTCGTGAAGCTGCTAACCCATTTTACAATGCGGTTCCAGATATCGTAGCTGGTTATATGAAGGAAATGACCAAAATTACAGGAAGAGAATACAAGCCTTTCATGTATTATGGTTCTGAAGATGCTGAAAACATCATTATCGCAATGGGTTCTGTTAACGAAACCATTAAAGAAGCGGTTGATTATAAAATTGCAAACGGCGAAAAAGTTGGTCTTGTTTGTGTTCACCTATATCGTCCATTCTCTGCGAAGCACTTCTTAAGTGTAATTCCAGAATCTGTAAAACGTATTTGTGTACTTGATCGTACTAAAGAAACTGGTGCAAACGGAGATCCAATGTATCTTGACGTAAGAGAAATTTTCTACGGTAAAGAAAATGCTCCTATGGTTATCGGTGGTCGTTACGGTTTAGGTTCTAAAGAGGTGACTCCATCTCAAATTGTTGCAGTTTACAAAAACCTTGCAATGAATGAGCCTAAAAACCAATTCACTTTAGGTATTGTTGATGATGTTACCTTTACCTCTCTTCCAATGTTGCCAGAGATTAAAATGAACTCTGAGTCTCTTTACGAAGCGAAATTTTATGGTTTAGGTTCTGATGGTACTGTAGGTGCTAACAAAAACTCGATCAAAATTATTGGTGATTCAACGGATAAGTATTGTCAAGCTTATTTCGCTTATGATTCTAAAAAATCAGGTGGATTTACAGCTTCTCATCTTCGTTTTGGTGATGAGCCTATCCGTTCTACATATTTAGTAACTACTCCTGACTTCGTTGCATGTCACGTTCCTGCTTACGTATATCTTTACGATGTATTAAAAGGATTGAAAAAGGGTGGTTCTTTCTTATTGAACTCAATTTATGGTGCAGAAGAGACTATTAAGCATCTTCCAAACCACATGAAAAAGTACATGGCTGAGAATGAGATTAAATTCTACATTATCAACGGTACTAAATTGGGTGAAGATCTAGGTCTTGGTAATCGTACCAATACTATTATGCAAGCTGCATTCTTCAAAATCACTAACGTGATTCCTTTCGCACAAGCTGCTGAAGAAATGAAGAAAGCAATTGTTAAATCGTATGGTAACAAAGGTGAAAAGATCGTAAACATGAACTTCTCAGCAGTTGATGCTGGTGGAGAGAATGTTGTTGAGGTTGCAGTTTCTGCTGATTGGAAAAATTTAGCAGAAGAGAAAAAATCAGCTTCTGAAAGCAAACGTCCTAAGTTTATTGCTGAGGTTTGTGATCCTATGAATGCTCAGAAAGGAGATGATCTTCCTGTTTCTGCATTTACTGGTCGTGAAGATGGAACTTTCCCAGCAGGTACAACTAAGTTTGAAAAACGTGGTGTAGCTGTTCATGTTCCTGAATGGAAAGAAGAGACTTGTATTCAGTGTAACCAATGTGCTTACGTTTGTCCTCACGCTGCAATTCGTCCTTTCATCTTAACGGAAGAAGAATTAGCTGCTGCTCCTGCTGGAACTGCTGTTAAGCCTGCAACAGGTAAAGAATTAAAAGGTTTACACTTTAGAATTCAGGTAGCTGTTGAAGATTGTACTGGTTGTGGTAACTGTGCTGATGTTTGTCCTGCTCCTAAAGCAAAAGCTTTAGAGATGAAATCTTTGGATTCTCAAATGATTGAGAAGGAAAGATGGCATTATATGGATGAAAAAGTTGGTTACAAAGATTTGTTGCCAAAAAACAATGTGAAAAACTCACAATTTGCTCAGCCATTATTCGAGTTCTCTGGAGCTTGTGCTGGTTGTGGTGAGACTCCATATATCAAATTAATCACTCAATTGTTTGGGGAGAGAATGATGGTTGCTAATGCAACAGGTTGTTCTTCTATTTACGGTGGATCTGCTCCAGCAACTCCATATTGTAAAAATGACAAGAGTGGTAAGGGTCCAGCTTGGGCTAACTCATTATTCGAAGACAACGCTGAGTTTGGATTCGGTATGAACGAGGGAGTTCGTAAAATGCGTAACCGTATTGAGCTTCGTATGATTGATGCAATCGACGCTGTAAATGCTGAAACAAAAGCTGCATTTACTGAGTGGTTAGAGAACAAAGACAACGGTGAAGCTTCTATTGTTGCTTCTGCTAAAGTTGAAGAAGCTCTTGCTAATGAAACTCACGAAGTAGCAAAAGAAATCTTGAATATTAAGAACTACCTTATCAAGAAGTCACAGTGGATCTTCGGTGGTGACGGTTGGGCTTATGATATCGGATTCGGTGGATTAGATCACGTATTAGCTTCTGGTGAAGATGTAAATGTTTTGGTAATGGATACTGAGATTTACTCTAACACAGGTGGACAAGCTTCTAAAGCTACTCCAGTTGGTGCTGTTGCTAAATTTGCTGCTGCAGGTAAGCGCATCAGAAAGAAAGATCTTGGTATGATCGCTATTTCTTACGGATATGTTTATGTAGCTCAAGTTGCAATGGGTGCAAACCAAGCTCAATACATGAAAGCTGTTAAAGAGGCTGAGGCTTATCCAGGACCTTCTTTGATTATCGCTTATTCTCCTTGTATTTCTCACGGATTGAAAGCATCTATGGGTAAAACACAGGCTGAAGAGAAAAAAGCTGTTGAAGCAGGATACTGGCATTTGTATCGTAACAACCCAGCATTAGAGAATGCAGGAAAAAATCCATTTACTTTAGACTCAAAAGAGCCTAAGTGGGAGAATTTCCAAGATTTCTTAATGGGTGAGGTTCGTTATACTTCATTACAGAAATCATTCCCTGAGCAAGCAAAAGAATTATTTGTTGCTGCTGAAGAGAATGCAAAGTGGAGACACAAAACATACAAGCGTCAAGCTGCTATGGATTATACTGAAGAGTAGATACTATTCTCAATATATTTTAAGGGATCCCAATTGGGATCCCTTTTTTTGTACCTGAATGTCATTTACATGACAATTTAATAAGCTGTATTGGCCTATCTTTTGTTTGTATTATAACGTATTGTAAAAAGCTGATAAAGATGAAAAGGATAATGTATGTTTTCGGAATTGTAATCCTTTTTTTAGGGGTTTCTTGTAGTAGTGGAGGTGATGATGATGGAATGATGCCAGATCCTGATCCAGATCTTGAAATCGATTTTACAATTAGAGCTGCAGCTAAAACATCAAGCCATCCATTGGCTAATGATGGGCATTCTGTGGCTTACACCGTTAATGGAGGTGAAGGAGTTACTTTAGAATTGATACGAGGAACTAAATATGTTTTTGATATAAATACGCCTAGTCATCCTTTTTACATCAGTACAGATGAGACAGGTGTTGGGGCTGGAGAGCTTACAAATGGTGTAACTGGAAGTATGACTCAGAATGGAACGTTAACCTTTACTCCTAATTCTAGTCATCCTAACATATTGTACTATCAATGCTCGGTTCATCCTAAGATGGGATACATTATTAATGTTGTTGATCCTTAATAGATATATGATTTAGTGAATACGATCCTGCTTCTTATAAAACATTGGATCGGAATGGCAGAATAAAAAGTTGGTGGATCTTTTTTATTCTGCCATTTATTTAAAAAAATAAGACCCCAGAGTCCTTTAATAGTGCGGCTTTTATGTTTTTGTATTGATATACAGAATATTAAATATTGAAATTTGGTTGAATATATCAAGTCCATTTATTAAATTTAATAAGACTCAAAATTTTAAAAATCAAAATCATATGGCAAATCTTAATGTTGATTACATGGGCTTAAGTTTAAAAAATCCCATTATTGTAGGGGCATGTACCCTTTCAGCCACCGTAGAAGGTGCACAGGACCTAGAACGTGCTGGTGCAGGTGCAATTGTTTACAAATCTCTTTTCGAAGAACAAATACAGATGGAAAGAGCCCAATTAGCAGATGAATTGGATGAGTATACCGATCGAAATGCAGAAATGACCTCGATTTTCCCTGCAATCGAACATGCAGGTCCAAAAGCACATATTCTTCGTCTTTCTGAAGTGAAAAAGAATGTGAATATACCAGTTATTGCAAGTTTGAATTGTTTGTACGATGTTACATGGTTCGATTACGCAAAGCAATTAGAAGATGCAGGAGTAGATGCTTTGGAGCTTAATTTTTATCAAATGCCATCTGATGTTGAAAAAACAGCGGAGCAAATGGAAGAAGAAAAAGTGAAGATTGTTGAAACTTTAAAGAAGCGTTTACGAATTCCTTTTTCTATTAAATTAAGTCCATATTATACCAATACTCTGAATTTTGTGAATCGCTTAGATGAGGCTGGTGCTGGAGCATTTGTTTTATTTAACCGTTTGTTTCAACCAGAAATTGATATTCAAACAGAAAAACACGTTACCAATTTTAACTTGAGTAATCAGGGTGATTTTAAATTAGGTTTACGTTATGTAGGTTTACTACATAAAAAGATTTCAGCAAATTTATGTGGAACAAATGGGATCTATTCATTTGAAGATGTGATTCAAATGCTTTTGTGTGGTGCTGATGTTGTTCAAATGGTAAGTGCTCTTTATAAAAACACACCTGACTACATTGCGGAAGTTCTTTCTGAATTAGAAAACTGGATGGATAAAAAAGGATACAAAAATATTAATGAGTTTAGAGGGAAATTATCTGATTCAGAATTAAAGGCATCAGATGTTTATTATAGAGCTCAATATCTGGATTATATTCTTCATCCAGAAGAAATAATTAACAAATATCCAATGAGATAATTAGATAAAACAGGATGTGAAAGCCGATCTTTTGATCGGCTTTT
>JADGFH010000517.1 GCA_016743925.1 Labilibaculum sp. | reverse complement strand
AAAAACCGACTCAGAATTTCTGAATCGGCCAGTGAAAATGCTACTTGTAGCAGTTTATTTTTTTCTCATAAAAATTTGAATCGGTACACCGGTAAAATTCCAGTTTTTACGAATCTGATTTTCAAGGTATCTTTTGTAAGAATCTTTAATGTATTGAGGGAGATTGCAATAGAATGCAAATGTAGGAGCTAGAGTAGGTAGCTGTGTTACATATTTAATTCTAAGAAATTTACCTTTTGCTGATGGTGGTCTAAAAGCTTCAATTGCTTTTAGCATCACTTTGTTCAATTCCGATGTCGTAACTTTACGAATACGATTCTCATAAACCTCAATCGCAGATTCCAATACCTTAATTAAACGTTGCTTTGAAATTGCCGATGTGAAAATAATAGGTACATCGTTAAAAGGAGCAATTCTTTGCTTGATATCATCTTCGAATTCTTTCATGGTATTGGTTTCCTTGTCAACCAAGTCCCATTTGTTAACCATTATTACGGCACCTTTACGGTTTTTGATAATAATGTCGAATACGCTTAAATCTTGAGCTTCAACTCCTCGAGTTGCATCTAGTATAAGAACACAAACATCAGAACTTTCTATTGTTCTAATTGATCGCATTACCGAATAAAATTCCAAATCTTCGCTTACTTTTGGCTTCTTACGAACACCGGCAGTATCTACCATGATAAAATCATGTCCGAATTTTTGGAATCTTGTATGAATAGAATCTCTTGTAGTTCCAGCAACATCTGTAACGATATTTCTATCGATACCAACCAAAGCATTTACAGTTGATGATTTTCCAACATTAGGACGACCAACAAAAGCAATACGTGGAATGTCTCCATCGTCAATTTCTACAGTTGCATCGAAATCTCCAACTACTGCATCTAATAAATCACCTGTTCCCGATCCATTAACTGATGAAATAGGATAAACAAAATCACCAATACCTACAGAATAAAAGTCGTTGGCTGCAAATGTCAATTCAGAATTATCTGCTTTATTTGCAACAAGATAAATTTTCTTATTTGTACGTCGGAGAATGTTAGCAACCGCTTCATCTAAATCGGTCATACCATGTTGAACATCCAAAACAAATAAAATAGAATCTGCTTCTTCAATTGCAAGCATAATTTGCTTGCGAATTTCTTCTTCAAATATATCCTCAGAATTGGTAGCATATCCACCTGTATCAATAACAGAGAATTCTACTCCATTCCAATCCGATTTTCCGTAATTACGATCACGAGTTACACCAGCAGTTTCGTTTACGATTGCTTTTCTGGTACCTGTTAATCGATTAAAAAGTGTGGATTTTCCAACATTTGGTCTACCTACGATTGCAACAATATTGCTCATTATTTTATTTTTCTAACGCAATCTCTGCGTGTAATATTTATTTAATTTCAAACAAACTCTTTACGGATTCTAGTATCCAAAACCTTTGAGTGTTGAGTCTTTATTTCGCCAGTCTTTGGCAACTTTAACGTATAGTTTAAGAAAAACTTTTTTCCCGAAAAAAGCTTCCATGTCTTTTCTAGCTTCGGTTCCAACTTTTTTCAAGGCTTTACCTTGGTGTCCAATAATAATACCTTTTTGAGAGGTTCGTTCAACATTAATTACTGCCATAATGTGAATAATTGTTGGCTCATCTTTAAATTCTTCCACTTCCACCTCTACAGCGTAAGGAATTTCTTTATCGTAATTGGTTAAAATCTTCTCGCGAATAATCTCATTTACAAAGAAACGAGAAGGAAGATCTGTCATTTCATCTTTAGCGAAATAAGGAGGAGCTTCAGGAAGCAACTCTAAAATACGACTAAATAAATTGGAAACATTAAAATTTTCTTTGGCTGACATTGGGCAAATTTCAGCTTTAGGAAGCTTTTCTTTCCAAATCTCTACCATTTCAACCAATTTTTCCTGGTTGGTCAAGTCAATCTTATTAAGAATCAAAATTACCGGAATATCCGTATTTTGAACTTTCTTTAAAAAATCCTCATTCTTATCAATTGTTTCTACAACATCGGTAACGTACAAAATGATGTCAGCATCAAGTAGTGCTGAAGTAGAAAATTTCATCATCGATTCCTGTAGTTTGTAATTAGGTTTCAAAACTCCAGGTGTATCAGAGTACACAATCTGAAAATCCTCACCATTCACAATCCCTTTAATACGGTGACGTGTAGTTTGAGATTTCGATGTTATAATCGAGATACGTTCTCCAACCAAATTATTCATTAAGGTTGATTTTCCAACGTTCGGATTTCCAATGATATTTACAAAACCTGATTTATGAGGCATATGTACTCCAATTTAGTGATTTAAAAATTTTTGCAAAGATAGAAATATAAATGCTATTTACGAAAATGTCTGCTATTCATTAAGATGGAATTCTTAAAAAAGCGATTTAAATATCTTAAGTTGATAGCTTTTGCATAAAAGTTTAATTCTTAGCCTGGGGTTTTATGATTAATTATTCTTAATTTAGAATGATAAGGATGAAAAATTGCTTAAATGGAAACAAACCACATATTACTTATAGTTTTTTTGATTGGAATTATTTTGAATGGTTTAGCGATGTTTGAAGCGTTTAGATTGAAAAGGAATTTTAATATATTATACAGTAGAAGACTAAGAAGAGCTATAAAAAAAGATAATGGTAAAGTTGTGTTGTCAAATCGAATCACCTATATCTATTGGCTTCAAAGTTTGGGTATTTTTGTTATGTTGCTTTTTTTTGGTTTATTTTTCGTGCTCTAAATAAATTTTGATCCTAGGGTAAAGTGTATATTAATTATTTTTGAATATAAAGGATTCGTAAAGAATCTTTAAAAAGAATAAATAGGCCTGTGTGCAAGCTTTGTTTTTAATTCCTAAAATTTTATATTTGTAGCAGAAACAGAGCTAAAAACTCTGTTTAAAATATTTATTGTTTCTTCAGGGCAGGGTGAAATTCCCGACCGGCGGTGATAGTCCGCGAATCTTTAACGAGATTGAACTGGTGTGATTCCAGTACCGACAGTACAGTCTGGATGGGAGAAGAAAAACAATTGATCAATTTGATTAATTTATGCCAATGGTGATTATTGCCATTTGGCTATACCTATAATAGATGCCCTGAATAGTTTTGTAAACTGTTCAGGGCTTTTTGTTTTTATGCGAATGAGTAAAGATTATCAATACATGCAACGTGCCTTCGAATTGGCGAAAAAGGGAGTGGGAAGCGTAAATCCCAATCCGCTGGTTGGTGCTGTAATTGTGCGCAATGATAAAATAATAGGAGAAGGTTATCATGAATTTTATGGTGGTCCGCATGCAGAGGTGAATGCTTTTCGTTCTGCAACAGAAAATGTTGAAGGTGCATGTATGTATGTTACTTTAGAACCATGTTCTCATTTTGGTAAAACACCACCTTGTGCCGAGGCTATCGTGAAAAACAAAATAGCCAAAGTGGTAATTGGTATGTTAGATCCTAACCCATTAGTGGCAGGAAAAGGGGTGAAGTTATTGGAAGATAATGGAATTGAAGTTGAATACGGTTATATGTGCGAAGAACTAAGCGACATGAATAGGGTGTTTCTGAAATTTATTCAGAACAAAAAGCCTTATGTTGTTTTGAAAACGGCTATGACTTTAGATGGGAAGATAGCTAGCCACACAGGAGATTCTCGTTGGGTTTCTAATACGGATTCGCGTAAAAGAGTTCATGAATTAAGAAATGAACTTTCTGCGATCATGATTGGTGTAGATACAGTAATTGTAGATGATCCGATTTTAACCACTCGTTTAGAAGATAAAGAAGGGAGAAATCCTGTCCGAATTGTTGTTGATAGTAAGGCTAGAATTCCTTTGAACTCAAAGATTTTAAATTCATGCGATCAAGCAAAAACAATTTTGGCTGTTACTGAAGAAGTGAAAGCGGAGAAACTGAAGGAAATAGAAGACTTAGGAAATGTTGTTTTGAAGGTGAAATCCAGTAATGGTAGAGTTGACCTTCAGAATTTGATGCTAAAGCTTGGAGAGAAAGGAATAGATGGAGTTTTACTGGAAGGTGGAGCAACGCTTAATTTTTCAGCTTTGCAAGCAGGTGTGGTTGATGAAGTAATGTCTTTTATTGCACCAAAATTTATTGGTGGAGCAAATGGGAAAACTCCGGTTGGAGGACAAGGAATTGAGAAAATGAGGGATGCTATAGAGTTAGAGAATATAGAAATGAATCAGCTTGGAAATGATCTGATGCTGACAGGGAAAATTATAAAGAAGTAAAATAGTTGACAACTGTTTACTGATAACTGATACTTGAAGAGAATGTTCACAGGTTTAATTGAAGAAATAGGAAGCATTAAATCCATAAAGCGTGGAGGAAAGTCGATTCGTTTGACTGTTTCGGCTCGTGGAATTATGGATGATGTGAAATTGGGAGATAGTATTGCAACAAATGGAATATGCCTTACCGTAATCAGTTTCGATTCAACAGGTTTTTCGGCAGATGTGATGCCTGAAACCATGAGCAGAACCAGTTTTGAAAAACTTAACGCTGGAAGCAGAGTGAATTTGGAACGTGCACTTCGTGTTGGCGATCGATTAGGTGGTCATATGGTAAGTGGTCATGTGGATGGATTGGGTGAAGTTGTCGCTAAGGAAGAAGACGATAATGCAATTTGGGTGAGTATAGCTGCTCCTAAAAATATCCTTAAATATGTAGTAGAGAAAGGCTCTATTGCTATTGACGGTATCAGCTTGACTGTGGCTTATGTGGATGAGAAAATGTTTAAAGTTTCCATTATTCCGCTTACCCAAGAGGATACTACTTTAACTTCTAAGAAAAAAGGAGAAAAGGTGAATCTGGAATGTGACATGACTGCTAA
>JADGFH010000516.1 GCA_016743925.1 Labilibaculum sp. | reverse complement strand
ATGTTGAATACATCGTTTGGATTTATTCCTTGGGATGATTCCCATCATCCTGAATTGTCTCAAACAAATGGTGTTCCTGATGGACGATGGATTTTTATTAATGGTAATAATACGCCACGTATTGCAAGAATCGATTTAACAACATTCGAAACAGCAGAAATAATTGAAATTCCTAACAGTGGTGGAAATCACTCTTCTCCATTTATTACTGAAAATTCGGAATATGTAGTTGCTGGAACTCGTTTTAGTGTACCAATTCCTCAAAAAGATGTTGCATTAAACTCATATAAGGAAAACTTTAAAGGTTCATTAACCTATATAAGTGTAGCAGACGATGGTGAAATGAGTGTTGCTTTCCAAATTTTAGTTCCAGGTTACGATTATGATTTAGCTCATTCAGGTAAAGGGAAATCTCACGGTTGGACTTTCTTTACCAGTTACAATACCGAAGAAAGTAATACGCTTTTAGAAATTGGAGCCTCACAAAAGGATAAGGATTATATCGCAGCCGTTAATTGGAAAAAAGCCGAAGAATATATTGCTGCTGGTAGATTTAAAACAATTCCCGCGAATTATGCTCACAATGTTTACGATGAACATAAGCATATGGCAACTTCAGAAATGCTGAAAGAGGTTAAGGTTTTAATACCGGAGGAATGCCCAGGTTTAATTTATTACTTACCAACACCTAAATCACCTCATGGTGTAGATGTTGATCCTTCGGGAGAGTACATTTGTGGTAATGGAAAACTATCATCAGATGTAACGGTTCATTCATTTACAAAGATGCTTGAAGCAATAAAGAATGATGATTTTGATGATGAAGTTGAAGGTATTCCTGTTATTAATTATGAGGCGGTATTAGCAGGAGCAGTAAAAAGTAGTGGTCTAGGACCTTTACATACAGAATTTGATGGAAAAGGGAATGCTTATACGACTTTCTTTATTTCTTCGGAAATTGTAAAATGGAAGTTAGGAACCTGGGAAGTATTGGATCGTGCACCTTGTTACTATTCTGTTGGTCATTTAATGATTCCAGGAGGAGATTCTAAAGCACCTTGGGGTAAATATATGGTCGCATTGAATAAAATTACCAAAGATAGATATCTGCCAACCGGTCCAGAATTAGCACATTCGGCTCAATTGTTTGATATATCAGGGGATAAAATGAAGTTGCTGCTTGATTTCCCAACAATTGGTGAACCTCATTATGCTCAGGCCATTCCGGCAGAAATTATCATGAATAATTCTTTGAAATATTATAAACTGGACGAAAACAAACATCCTCACCATATCAAATCAGAGGAAGAAGCTAAGGTAGTTCGAGAAGGCAATGAAGTTCACATTTATATAAGTTCTATTCGTTCTCATTTTGCTCCTGACAATATTGAAGGAATTAATGTTGGCGATAAGGTTTATTTCCATCTTACCAATTTAGAACAAGATTGGGATGTGCCTCATGGTCTAAGTGTTATGGGAGCTCGTACTTCGGAAATTCTTGTTATGCCAGGACAAACAGAAACATTGGTTTGGAATCCACAACGCCCAGGTGTATTTCCATTTTATTGTACCGATTTCTGTTCAGCTTTACATCAAGAAATGCAGGGATATGTAAGAGTATCTATGAAATCAGATAATGTACCTCTAAAGTGGAGCGTTGGCGATTTCGAAGAGTAAATTGAAATATACAAAGGAAGGGTTGTAAAAAGATCCTTCCTTTAAAGTTAAAGCACAATACTATTTCTTGCCACTCTAAAGATTTAACGAATGAAAAACAAATCGAAAATTCTTATGCTCCTGGCGGCATTAATGCTCTTGGGATTATTTGCATTTCCACTATGGAAGATACGATTGGAAGCTCCACAATATCCAGATGGTGTAAATATGTACATATGGGTAAATAAAATTACTGGAGACACTCCCAGTACGCTGCAAAACATTAATATCTTAAATCATTATATCGGGATGCAGTATATAAAGCCCGATTCAATTCCTGAATTAACGTACTTTCCCTATGTGGTTATTGCTATGATTGTTTTAGGAATCGGTATTGCTTTTACAAAAAATCGTAAGTTGTATATATTTTGGGGGGCATTACTTCTCGTTTTAGGTGCTTTGGGTATTTATGATTTTTATTTATGGGAATATGATTATGGGCATAATTTGAGTCCTACTGCACCTATAAAAATACCTGGAATGGTATATCAACCTCCACTCATAGGGTCTAAGATGCTTCTAAATTTTAACGCAATATCATGGCCTCATATAGGCTCAATATTTTTAGGCTTAGCCTTTGTTTTTAATTTCTTATCATTCAATACATTTTGGATTAAAAAAAGATAATATGAATAAATTAATAGTTGTTCTACTTCTGTTTTTAGTTGCTTGTCAGCCAAAACAAAAAGAAATTGAGTACGGTCATGATGAGTGTCATTACTGTAAAATGATGATCATGGAAAATCAATACGGGACAGAATTGGTAACTAACAAGGCCAAAATTTACAAATTTGATTCCGTTGAGTGCTTAATCGACTTTTTTAAGAATGGAGATGTGAAAGAAAGTGATGCCGCTTATATTCTGATTACATCATTTGATGATCCAGGAAAGTTAAAAGAAGCAAGATCATCTTTTTATCTACACTCGAAAAAATTAGCAAGTCCAATGGGAATGTACCTAACTGCATTCGAGACCGAAGATGGCGCGTTGAAGGCTAAAGAAACCTACGGTGGCAAGATATACAATTGGGAAATGCTTAATCGAAATTTTGATTCACTAAAATAAATTGTTTTGGTAAAGTTCTTTTTGAGTTTACTATTAATTTGTGGGAATTTGCTTGCTGTTGCCGATGTGGTGGAAGTAAAGAAAGAGGGTAGTATCACTAGTATACATCAGGCTCTTCAGCTTAGTAAGATGGGAGATACAATTTTTGTATCGAAAGGTATTTACAAGGAGCCTGAACTTCAGATTAATATACCTGTTTCAATTATTGGAATTGACTTTCCAATAATAGAGAATAAAGATGGTAAAGAAATATTCACCATAGAAGCTGATAGTGTTTTGATTTCTGGCTTGCAATTGCAAAATGTAAAGGTCAGTTACATCAAAGATTTTGCGGCTATTAAAGTAAATAAACAATCTCACTGTGTATTTGAAAATAATCGCATTTTGAGCTGCTTCTTTGGTATTTTTTTAAAGAACTCACAAGATTGTCAAATTCGAAATAATTTCGTTCAAGGTATTGCACAAGATGAAATGTCTTCAGGTAATGCTATTCATTTATGGTATTGTAGAAGAATTGCTGTTGAAAATAATGAAACAAAAAATCATAGAGATGGGATTTATCTTGAATTTGTTGATCACAGTTTTGTTAAAAATAATCTTGTAGCTGACAATATTCGTTATGGGCTTCATTTCATGTTTTCCGATCATGATGAATACATAGGAAATACTTTTAGATCAAATGGAGCGGGAGTAGCTGTCATGTTTTCTAAATATATTTTAATGCACAAGAACGTATTTGAATACAATTGGGGGAGTGCTTCCTATGGTTTACTTTTAAAAGACATCACCGACAGTGAAATTACTCGAAATAAATTTGATACCAACACCATAGGAGTTTATATGGAAGGTGCAATTAGGGTTACAATTTTCGAAAATGAATTTGTGCAGAATGGTTGGGCGGTTAAAATTTATGGTAGTAGTATGGATAATACTTTCAATCGAAATAATTTTTTGAATAATAGTTTTGAGTTAGCTCTTGCTGGTAGGTCGACTTCAAATAAGTTCGATGGTAATTTTTGGAGTTTATACTCAGGTTATGATTTAGATAAGAATGGTGTTGGAGATGTGCCTTATCGTCCTGTTAAATTATTTTCGCGCATAATTGGTAAGGTTCCTTCTTCGAGTATATTAATGAGAAGTTTATTAATTGATGTAATAAATTTTGCTGAAAAAGTAAGTCCTGTTTTAACTCCTGATTATTTAATGGATCATCAGCCTTCAACAAAAGAAATTGTCTATGATAGAAATTAAGAATCTACACAAATCTTATCAACGCAATCATGTGTTGAAAGATATCTCTATATCACTTGAAAAAGGAAAAATAATTTCCATTTTGGGACCTAATGGATCAGGGAAAACAACCTTGATAAAATCAATATTAGGGCTAGTAATACCACAAAAAGGAGATATTTTATTTAATGATAAATCAATTTTAGGGCAATGGGATTACCGACAGCAAATAAGTTATTTGCCTCAAATAGCCCGATTTCCTGAAAATTTAAAAGTTAATGAGTTACTAACACTTACAAAAGATATACGCCAACAAGCGGCTCAGGATAAACATTTAATCGAAATGTTTGGTTTGGGAAAGGAGTTGAACAAGTCCTTACGGACATTATCTGGTGGTACTCGGCAAAAAGTTAATATGGTTTTGGCTTTTATGTTCGACTCTCCGGTTATCATACTCGATGAACCAACAGTTGGACTTGATCCTGTTGCAATTACCCGTTTAAAAGAATTGATTGAGAAAGAAAAAAATAATGGGAAATTGATTTTGTTTACCACGCATATCATGAGCTTGGTTGAGGAGATATCTGACGAGATTATATTTTTATTAGAGGGCAAAATTTATTTTAAAGGGCCTGTAATAGAATTGAACAAATTAAATGGATCAGGACGTTTGGAAGGGGCGATAACTAATTTAATGGAATCACGAAATGTTTAAAATATTCAAATACAGTTTTTTTGATTTGATACGAAGCACATGGAGCCTTGTTTATCTATTGTTTTTTCTTGCAGTAACTAGTGCAATTTTATACATGAGTGGAGATTTAACAAAGTCCATCATTAGTATGATGAATGTGATTTTATTATTAATTC
>JADGFH010000002.1 GCA_016743925.1 Labilibaculum sp. | reverse complement strand
ACAGCCTAGACCCGAGCCTATACCAGATTGTTTTGTTGTAAAAAAGGGTTCGAAAATATAGTTCAAATTATCAGGAGCGATTCCACAACCATTATCTTTAATGGTAATCAGAACTTTTTCTTCTTCTAATTTGGTTGAGATACTAATGTATTTATTTTCTGAATTTAGATCTTTAAACTTCTGCTCAATTGACTCATAGGCATTATTCAAAATATCACCTAAAACTTTCTGTAACTTATATTTATTTCCTATCACATAAAGATCATCCTTAGATTCTTTAAAGGTCCAATCTATTTTACTATTCTTATATTGCTTCTGGGCCAAATCTACAGAGAGTTTAATAATATTATTTATATCAACTAATTCTTTTGTACTTTCCTTTTGCGAAGAATTATAAATACCTATCTGCGATAAATATTTTTTAATTCGATCAATATCAACGAAAACCTGAGCACATTTTTCTCGAATGTAATCTTCATCAATTTTATTCATTGACAAACGCAGCAATAGGTTATCCATAACCATCGAAATGCCAGTTAAAGGTTGATTTATTTCATTAACCATTGAACTAGCCATCTTACCAAGAGATTCCAATTCAGATTTTTTCAGCAATAACTGACGATGAAAATCATTAATTCTCAACTCCTTATCGACTTTTTCTTTGAGCTTTATTGTACTTTGTTCAAATTCTTTTTCCTGCCTCTTTAAGCCAGTTATGATGTTTTTATATTCCGCCGTATTCTCGCCAGTTTCGTTATTACTCGCGATTTCCAACATCATACCTCGAACGCCCTTTTTATTATCTCCAACAATAGGATGCGCGGCCAAAACAATGCGTTTTTTCTTATTTTTTCTCGTAACTACAGACAACACCTCAAATACAAATCCTTTTTTGGAATGAGATACTTCCAGTACTTTTTTAATTTTAGAATCATCTTCGAAGAATTGTATGAATTCAACACCATTAGATTTTTTTAAATCAGAGCATTCTAAAAAATTACAAGCAAAATCATTCACATAACTAAAATGATTGTGTTCATCTAACTCAAAAATAGCTTTATCAATATAGGCTTCATTCTCCAAGCTTAAACTTTCTTTAAAAGTCATTTCCAACGCCTTTTCTTGAGAAAGATCACAAACCAAGCCAAACAAATATAAAATATCTTCAGTTTCATTGTATTCACTGTAAATCTCAATTTTAAAATCCTTTATCGTTCCATCCTTGTAATTATATCGATGTTCAAATTCTATTTTCTGATTTTTTTGAGGAAAATTCAATAGCATTCGTTCAATTGCATCCCGGTCCTCAATATGAGTATTTGATTTAATCTGATCGAATAAACTTTGCTCCACATCGAGAGATAACTCATAAAGACGTAAAAATTCATCTGAACCACGAATTATTTTTGAATAAGAATCCCATTCAAAACTTCCAATTCTAGTCTTTTTTTGAATTTTTCGTAACACATTTTCCTTCTTCATTAAGGATTCTGTAATTTTTTTCCGGTCAGAAACATCACGACCTATGGCAAGAAAACAAGTATCATCAAAATCAACCTCCTTGTAAATAGTCCATTCAAGACACACATTATTCCCCTCTGAGTTTATAATTGATTCTTCAAAAATAATCACTCTATTCTTACCATTCAGTCCCTCAATTCCTTTACTTATTTGTGCTTGCAGTACAATACTGATTTTTGACAACGGATCCTTTATAATACCATCAATTGTGTAATCAAAGAAATCAGTAAAAGCCTTATTGGCGAACCCAATCCTTTTCTGGCTATCCATTTTTAGGATCAACTCAGATTGCCCCTCTAAAATAGAACGATAATCAGATGCCAAATTGCGTAATCGACTCTCTAATAGATTTTTTTCATTTAGAGCAATTGTTAATTTCTCATTTTGCGATTCTAACAAGCGTCTATTTGTGTATAAGTCAAGAAAAATATTAACCTTATTTAATAATATTGCTGTATCAAAAGGCTTCATGATAAAATCAACTCCACCACACTTATAACCTTTTGATTCACTTTGTTTATCGAGAAATATCGCCGTCAGAAAAATGATTGGAGTTGATTTGTTTACAATACCACTTCTAATCTTCTGAGCTAATAAAAAACCATCCATTTGTGGCATTTGAACATCAAGAATAATAAGAGCATATTCTTTTTTTTCAATGTCCTGTAAAGCTTTAATCGGAGACTGAATTAACTCCATACCAACCTCTAGCTTACCAAGTAAAGCTCTAAGTAGTTCAAGGTTTTCCAGACGATCATCAACTATTAACAATTGAGGAGTAAAATCCAATTCCATAGGCTAAAAGGTTGAGTTGCATGAGGTAAAACAGAAAAAAAATACCCTTACAGGGCATCCCACGTTATCTCACTAAGCTTGTTTAATCAAAATTAAAACTAAAGCATTTAAAAATCAACCTCTTTATGATTAAAGGCTATATAAACTAGTTAAAAATACAGATCTTAACGATCAACTATACGAAAACGGGTATTAAGACTTTCTGAATGACTTGATTCCTACGGAACAAATCGCTTGAGATAACCTTGGGTATTCGAAGTGAAATCCGCTATCTAAAAGACGTTTAGGTAAAACTTTTTGCCCAGAAAGTAATACATTTGCCCCATTTTTAAGTAAAAGCCTAAGAACAAATGATGGAACTCTAAAGATTGCTGGTCTGTTTACAAAACAGCTAAGTTCTTTCGTGTAATCTAAATTAGAAATTATTTGGGGAGCAACCAGGTTATAAACACCTATCATTTTAGCATTTGAAATAGCACATACATAGGCATTTATCAAATCATCAATATGAATAAAAGGAAAAGCTTGTTGACCATCACCTAATTTGCCTCCAAGTCCTATTCGAAATAATGGTAAGGTACGAGCTAATACTCCACCTTGATCACTTAGAATTATCCCCAATCTAAAAATAATGGTTCTTACATTCTTAGCAATTTTTTTAGTTACAGGCTTCTCCCAATCTGTACACAAATTGCCTAAAAAATTAATTGAATATTGTGTGCTCCATTCATCATGAGTGTGTATGGAATCATATATACCCACGGCTGAAGTTGAAATTACTAATTTTGGCTTTTTATTCATCAAAGCAATTGCACTCGTAAGATTTCGTGTTGTAAGCACTCGACTATCGTAAAGCTTTTTCATGTTATTGGATGTCCAGCGACAAACAATAGATGCACCTGCAAGATTAATAACAATATCACAATCAGCAATATAATTAGACAGATTTTGAACATCACCATACAAATACGAGCGAGGGATCTTAAGAATTTCTGCACGAAATTCCATCCATAGTTTTTCACTAAGCTGCGAACCAACTAATCCAGAACTTCCAGTTATTCCTACTTTCATATGATCAAGATTTAAACAATAAAGCCTGAAAAATCTCCTTCTAAAAATGTTCGCAATTCGGCTGTTGTAATTCTCACTTTAATATTACCACCCATCACATAAGAAATATTCCCTGTCTCTTCAGATACCGTTATTACATGAGAGTCGGTGGCTTGAGTCATTCCGATTGCCGCCCGATGTCTTAAGCCCAAACTACCTGGAATATTTGTATTATCGGTTACAGGCAAAATACAACGAGCCGCCAATAAACGATTATTAGCTAATATTACTGCTCCATCATGCAAAGGAGCATTTTTAAAGAATACAGATTCCAGTAGATTTTTAGAAACTCTTGCTTTTATAATTTGCCCAGTTTCAGCATAACTTTGCAAATCGGTAGATTTAGCGATAACAATTAAAGCCCCAGTCTTGGTTTTCGACATGTGTTCACATGCACTAGTAATTGATTTAATTTCTTTCTCACGAATTCCTCTATCATCAAAAGAAAACCAATTATCTAAAGTGAATTTTTGACTCACATTATATTTGGAACCCAACAATAATAAAAAACGTCTAATTTCCTGTTGAAATACGATAATCAGTGCAATTACCCCTACACCAATAAACTGCCCTAAAATACTACTCAACAGTTCCATATTAAGAGCTCGAACTAACAACCACATCAGATAAAATAGCGACAAGCCAACAAATATATTGATTGCTACAGTTCCTTTAATCAACATATAAACTTGATATAGTAAAAAGCCAACCAATAAAATATCTAGTATATCAAATAGTCCAAGAGTAATAAATGCGGTAGTCATTTTTTCCTTTTAAATTCAGTTCTTAGCAAAATTACGATTTTATTGGATATTTTTACTTTAATGATGCTTTGATCTTTGTATGTAAGTTTACACACTCAACAGCTTCTTTTACATCATGCACTCGTAAAATGTTTGCTCCCCCTTCTAAAGCCATCATATTTAAGGCTGTTGTTCCATTCAAGCTTGTAGTAGGATCTCCACCTAAAAGACGATAAATCATTGATTTTCGAGATAGACCTATTAATAACGGCAAGTCTAAGCTCTTAAATTCCATAAGCTTTCCCAATATTTCATAGTTGTGATCTAATGTTTTTCCAAATCCAAAACCAGGATCAAGAATTACATCTTTTACACCATATTTATTCAAGTCTTCAATCCTTACTCTAAAAAAATCAATCATTTCTTCCATTAATTTTCCATATGTTGGATTGATTTGCATGTTTTGAGGTGTTCCTTTTATATGCATCATGATATACGGAACTTGAAGTTCCCCTATTGTTTCATACATCTTCTCATCCATCGTTCCGCCAGAAATATCATTAATAATGCACGATCCAAATTGATTAACAACCTTATCTGCAATTTCTGCCCTAAATGTATCAATGGATAATGTTGCTTCAGGAAACTCTTTACGAATACATTCAACTGCTGGAATCATTCTTTGTAATTCATCTTTTGGTGTAACCTGCGCTGCACCAGGACGAGTGGAATAAGCACCCAAATCAATAATATCAGCTCCTTCCAAAAGAATTTGCTTTGCTCTTTTTACTATCGTTAAGCTATCCAAATAAGATCCGCCATCGTAAAATGAGTCGGGTGTTAGATTCAAAATCCCCATAACCAAAGGCTTTTGAAAATTAATTAATTTATCACCGCACTTAATGGACAGATTATCGCTGTTAAAACAATTAGTTTTGTAATTTTGCATAATCAAATTTCTTGAACAAATTCCGAAGCAAAAGTAAAATAAAATACCATGGCTTGGCTGAAATTCTTATTTTTGAGGGGAAATTTCTAAAACAAATTATGAATAAAACAGAACAACAGTACAATACGATTATTAAAATCTGTACAGATATCTTCACTAAAAAAATGCACGATTACGGAACCGCTTGGAGAATTCTTCGTCCAAGTTCCATAACCGACCAAATATATATCAAAGCTCAACGCATTAGAAGCATTGAAACCAAGGGTACTAGTAAAATTGAAGATAATATTCGTGACGAATTTATCGGGATTGTAAATTACTCCATTATGGGAATTGTACAATTGGAACTAGGCCCTTCCGAAGAAGAACTTGACTCTGAAAAAGCTCTAGAATTATATCTTAAATATTTTACTGAGGCAAAAGAATTAATGGATGCCAAAAATCATGATTACGACGAAGCTTGGCGTAGCATGCGAGTGAGTTCTTACACTGACTTAATTCTAATGAAAATTAATAGAACTAAGCAAATTGAAGATTTACAAGGGAAAACATTAATATCTGAAGGTATCGACGCCAATTACTTTGACATGATTAATTACGCTGTTTTTGGCCTTATTAAAATTGAATTCGAAAACGCTAAATAAATTTTGAAATATCATGAAAGTGGTACAATTTGTTAGTCGCCTATTAGTTGGCCTCCTATTTATTTTCTCTGGATTTGTGAAAGCGGTCGATCCCATGGGCTCGACATTTAAATTCACAGATTATTTCCTAGCCTTTGGCATGGATAGTTTTATAGATGTTGCATTTCCTCTTGCCATTATATTATCAACTCTTGAATTTACCGTAGGATTAGCCTTACTATTTAATGCAAGAATGAAAATTACGGCATACCTTGCTCTTATTTTCATGTTATTTTTTACCCCGCTTACACTTATATTGGCAATTACGAATCCGGTAACCGACTGTGGATGCTTTGGCGATGCTCTAGTATTGACCAATTGGGAAACTTTTGGTAAGAATATCATTATTCTGGCTTTAACCTTAATCGTATTTTCCAGAAGAAATAAAATTGAAAAACAAGAAACAAGATTAGAACAAAACCTACTTATTGTTTTTTCTCTAATTGTCTCCATTGGAATTTCAACTTATTCTTATCGTCATTTACCGCTAATCGATTTTCGTCCTTACCATATTGGCGCTAACATTAGTGATGGAATGATAATTCCAGAAGGAGCTGCTTCGGATGAATACAAAAGCTTCTTTAAATATGAGAAAGCTGGTGAAGTAAAAGAATTTGATGAAATCAACTACCCTTGGCAGGATACAACATGGAAATTTGTAGATTCTGAGCAGATAATAATAAAAGAAGGATACACTCCTCCTATTCATGATTTTACCATCTCTAACGAAACAGAAGGAGATATTACAAATCAAGTACTTTCGAATGAAGATTACATTTTCATTTTAGTCTCTAAAAATCTTAATAAAATCAACGAAAGTGCATTGTTAAAAATAAAAGAAATCGCATATTATTCATTTTCAAATAACATCACAATGATTGGCTTAACGGCATCAGGAGATGATATTATGCAAGATTTTAAGACTACAAATGAGCTACCATTTGAATTTTACAATACGGATGAAATTCAATTAAAAACAATTATCCGTTCTAATCCTGGCTTGCTTCTCTTAAAAAAGGGAACCATTCTAGATAAATGGCATTTTAGAGATTTTCCAAATGTTGAAGAATTAAAAGGAGATCTTACTGCCTACTCAATCACGAAACATCAAACACTTAATATCAATCTATTTATTATTAGTATTACATCAACTTTGCTACTGTTGCTGGTTCTTTTTAGTTGGATAAGAATTCGTTTTACAGGAGCAAAAAACAGATTACGATTATGAGAAAGAAAATTGTTGCAGGAAACTGGAAAATGAACAATACAATCGAAGAAGGTATTGTGTTGGCGGGACAAATCAATGATTTAGTTGAGAAAGCTGGGATTAATGGTGTAGATGTAGTTATTGGTACTCCTTTTGTTCACCTAACTGAAGTTAACAAGATTGTTGGTGATAAAATTGGCGTTGCTGCACAAAACTGTGCTGACGAAACTAGTGGAGCTTATACAGGTGAGGTATCTGTTTCAATGATTAAATCGACAGGTAGCAAGTATGTTATTCTTGGACACTCGGAACGTAGAGAATATTATAATGAAACCAGCGAAAAATTGGTTAAAAAAGTAAAACTAAGTCTTGAAAGTGGATTAACTCCTATTTTCTGTTTTGGTGAAGTTTTAGAAGAGCGTCAATCAGAAAAGCATTTTGATGTTGTTAAAGGTCAGATTGCTGACGGTTTATTCAACTTATCAGCTGAAGATTTCGGTAAAGTTGTTTTGGCCTACGAACCAGTTTGGGCAATTGGAACAGGCGTAACTGCTTCTTCTGATCAAGCACAAGAAATGCATGCATTTATCCGTAAAACTTTAATTGAAAAGTATGGTCAAGAAGTTGCTGATAACACTTCTATCCTTTACGGTGGTAGCTGCAAACCTTCAAACGCTAAAGAATTATTCGCAAATGCTGATGTAGATGGTGGATTAATTGGTGGAGCTTCTCTTCAAGCAGAAGATTTCATGGGAATTATCTCTGCATTTTAGTCGCGTAAATACCTTATTATAAAAGCCGATACGATTGTATCGGCTTTTGTTTTTCGAAATAGATTAATATAACTTACAATACAATCAACTAATATCAACACAATGGATTACATTGAATTGAAGTGCCAAATTCAACCATTTACGGAAGAAATAGCGGAGATTCTAATTGCCGAACTCGGAGAATTAGATTATGAAAGTTTTACTCAAAGTGACGATGCAGTTGAAGCATACATACAAGTTCCATTATTTGACATGGAAGCTGTAAAAGAAATTAGCTTAAACCATTTATCTAATGCTCCCTTTACATTAAGCTACTCGCATAAAACAATCGAATCTCAAGATTGGAATGCAGTGTGGGAATCTAATTTTAGCCCTGTTATTATTTCGGACCAAGTTGTTATTCGAGCCTCTTTTCATACCGATACGCCCAAAGTACCTCACGATATTGTAATTGATCCTAAAATGTCATTTGGAACTGGACATCATTCCACTACCTCATTAATGGTACAATCAATTCTAGAAACAGAATTAGCTGGTAAAACTGTATTAGATATGGGCTGTGGTACAAGCTTACTAGCCATTTTAGCTTCGCAAAGAAATGCCACTAAAGTTGATGCGATTGACATCGATGAATGGCCTTACAAAAACTCTCTCGAGAACATCAAAAATAACGGTGTAGATAATGTTTCTGTTTATCTGGGAGATGCTGCTTTACTCGAGGGAAAGAAGTACGACATTGTTCTCGCCAACATCAACAGAAATATCTTATTGAACGATATGAAACGTTACGTTGCTTGCCTACCAATAGGAGGTCAACTTATTATGAGTGGTTTCTATACGGAAGATTTATCCTACATTCAGGATGAAGCAAAAAAGAATAATCTAGAATACAATAGCCATAAAGTTGATTTGAACTGGGTAGCCGTTCGCTTCACAAAAAAATAATACCTCATGCCGGTAACTGTGAATCCTTACATCGAGGACACAGAACCGGCATTTCACTTTCCATATTCCCTCAAATTTGTTAAATTGCATAGCAAATTTATCTATATCCGAAATTTCATTTACAATGAATAAGCTACTTATTTTTCTTGTTTTCTTTGTCGGAACAATCGTATCTCCAGATGCAATTACAGCTCAAAGTTTAAAGTCGTTTCCTCATGATTCACTACAGTTTCAGGATGAGTTTCTAAAATTCATGGATCATCCTACCAAGAAAAAGGAGAACAAGGAATTTAAAGAGCAATTCCCTGGCTTTTGGCTATCCTCTGAAATGACCGCTATAGAGAGGCAAAACATTTACGAAATATGTGATTTATTCTTACTTAAAAAAGCTAGATCGTTCCCTGACTTTTATAATTATTTTAAGGCCTTAATGCTTTTTCAGAAGCAGAACAGAGATAAGAAGGAATATGCGAATTGGGAACAAGGATTATTAATCCAAATAAAAAACAAGAAAAACAAACTAAGTGCCACTAAGGACTTTCTTGTGCAAACACAAAAATTGCTGCAGGATACGATTATCCACGAATCTTATACAACTAAATGGAAGGCAAAAAACGCTAAATTTAAATTCCAATTTGACCAACAGCTTACTGTGAAATTTGATCAGGCAGATCTTTATTGCTTTGCACAACGCGATAGCTCATGCATATACAGCACCAGTGGAACTTACTTCCCTTTCGAAAAAAAATGGATTGGCAACAAAGGTAAAATAACCTGGGAGCGAGCAGGAAAAAAAGAATCAGAAGAATATGCAACTTTTGATTCTTACACGATCAATACAAAAAAATCAACATTTGAAATTGATACCGCTAACTATTATAACTCAGCTCTTTTTCAAAAGCAGATTAAAGGAAAAATATCAGAGAAAATGAATTCTGTGAAGAATCCTGAAAAAGCAATTTACCCTCGTTTTGAATCTTTCGAAAAAGAAATTAAAATTAAAAAACTGTTCGAAAATTTAGATTACAAAGGTGGTATCGCCATTCATGGAGCCAAATTTCTGGGAAAAGGAAGTTCTGAAATTCCTTCGGTAATTGAACTCTCACGCCACGACACCTTATTCCTTCGAGCTACTTCGGAGCATTTTGCCTTTCAGAACGATAGAATTGTAGGTAAAGACACAGAAATTGAAATACTTATTGACACCTGCCAAATTTATCATCCAGGATTACTATTCAAATACTTCACGAATAAGAAAGAAGTGAATCTGATTCGAGATGGAGAGGGCATTGCATTAAGTCCTTATTTCAACACATTTCACAATTTAATTATGGATTTTGGAATGCTAATTTGGAATATGGATGAAAATCTGATGCATTTTAGGAGTATGAAAGGAGCAACCAAACGTCAGGCTCGCTTCGAATCCATGAACTTTTTCAGTATCAATCGATTTATGAAAATACAAGGAATGGACGATGCTAACCCATTGGTCCTTTTAAAAAAATATGCTGAATATTCTTATGTGGAAACCTTTACCGCTATGGAATATGCCAACTATATTAAAAAACCAGTCAACCAGGTTCGACAACAATTATTGGGTTTATCCTTTCAAGGATTTGTGAGTTACAATCGCAACACAGATGAAATCACACTAAATCAACGCTTAACAGATTACATAAAATCAGGGATGGGATTGCAAGATTATGACGTAATTCGATTTTCTACTCAAACTGAAAATAATGAAGATGACGCCACGCTTAGAATGGGTAGCTACAATCTGGACATTAATGGCGTAAAACACATCGCGGTTAGCGATTCTCAAAATGTAGTAATCTTCCCAAAACATAAAAAAATCACACTTAAAAAGAACAGAGATTTTCAATTTGACGGAAAAATCATGGCAGGTTTGTTAGACATGTATGGATCGGATTTCTATTTCTCCTATGAGAATTTCAAAATCGATCTGGATCTTATCGACTCTCTGCAAATTAATATTGTAAATGACACTTTATCCAAATATGGTAAAAGATATACAAACCAATTAGGTAGTGTTATCGAAAAAATATCGGGGGATTTATTAATTGATGATCCGAACAATAAATCTGGACGTGAGAACTTCGATGAATACCCAATTTTTAATAGTTCAGACTCCTCGTACGTATATTACGACAGTAAAAAAACACAAGATGGAGTTTATAAAAAAGAGGAGTTCTATTTTAAAGTCGATCCGTACACAATCAATAATATAAATGATTTTAAGAGGGAAGATATCACACTGAATGGTACATTTGTGTCGGATAGTATTTTCCCAACCTTTAGAGAAACGCTGAGTATTAATGAAGATAATTCTCTTGGTTTCTATCATACAACACCAGCAGATGGACTACCAGCATATGGAAAAGGAGTGTTTACAGATACCATTCACCTATCTAATGCAGGCTTAAAAGGAAATGGAAGCCTAAACTATCTTACCTCTATTACCAAATCGAAGGAATTTGTATTTAGACCAGAAATAATGACAACTAAAGCAGAAAGCTTCGAACTAAAGGAACTTGCTTCACACATGAATAATCCGGAAGTTAATGGTGAAGATATTTTTGCAGAATGGCACCCTTACAAAGAAGAGCTTTATGTGAAAAGTACCGCCCTTCCTCTTGACATGTATAAGAAATTAGCATCACTTGCCGGAACCTTAAAAATTACACCAGAAGAAATCACAGGTGTGGGAAATATGGAATTGGTTAATGCGGAGTTAAACTCAGAATACTTTACCTACACTCCTAAAACCATTGTTGCAGATACAGCAAGTTTTAAAATTAAAAATGCAGAAACAGAAGATTATGCTTTTGAAAGTAATGATGTAAGAGCATATGTTGACTTTAATACGCGTACTGGAAAGTTTGAGAGCACCAAAGAGGGTAATTTGAGTAGATTCCCCACCAATCGATACATGTGCTATATCAATAACTTTGGCTGGGAAATTGACGCACAGCAACTCGTTTTTGGGAAAGAAGATGAAATTCAGTTGGCCAATTTATGGGAACAAGATAAAATGGATTCTTTACCCAAGATTGCTTACAATGAATTCATTTCTACAAGCATGAAACAAGATTCCTTAAGCTTCCTCACCCCTTTCGCTCGCTACAGTGCAATAGATCATAGCATAAAGGCTAAATTTGTTACAAACATTGATGTAGCTGATGCAAAAATTTATCCTGATAAAGGAGAAATTAATATAGAGAATGAGGGAATTATGCAAACGCTTCGTAATTCTACGGTAAGTGCAGATACGATCAACTCTTATCACAAAATATTTAATGCGACCATTAATGTTCATGGCAAAAAGTCCTACTCTGGATCTGGAAATTACACCTATATTGATGCGCAAGAAAAAGAACAAGAATTACTTTTTGATGTAATTGATGTTGACAGTTTAGGGCAAACAATTGCCATGGGCAATCTATCGGAAGATGAATCTTTCACTCTGAGCCCTGACTTCGATTACAAAGGAAAGGTTAGATTAGAAGCTAAAGAGAAATCGCTTTTCTTTTCTGGTCAAACAAAAATTCATAACCAATGCGAAACAATTAATGATAATTGGTTAGATTTCTCGTCTAAAATTAATCCGAAAGAGATCTTTATTCCTGTTGATTTACACGTAACAGATGACGAAAGCTTGAAGCTCTACAATAGTTTTTTCTTAACCAACGATTCTATTCACATCTACTCGTCCTTCTTATCGAGGCGTATTTTTTACACCGATAATGTACTATTAGAAGCGAAAGGATTTTTGACTTTCAACCCAAAATTACAAGCTTATCAAATTGGTTCTAAAGATAAATTAGAGGATGCAGATGCAATAGGTAATTTACTTACTTTTTATCAGAACAATTGCAATATGAGCGGACAAGGGGCTATCGATCTTGGGGCTGAATTAGGACAAATAAAGCAGATTTCGGCAGGTAAAATAGAACACGATTTAGCGAGTGATATTGTTACGCTAGACCTTATTTATGGTATCGATTTCTTTATGAACGAACAGGCCATGAAAATAATGGAGAATAGCTTTTTGCAAGCCAATTTAAAGCACAGTAAGCTTAACAGCAAAAGCTATACAAGAAAGCTTGCTGAAATAATGGGCCGAAAAAGAGCCGAGTTAGCAATGCAAGAGGTAGATGCTAATGGCATATTTAAAATACTTCCAAACGAACTGGTTCATTCGCTTTACTTTAACAATCTCGATTTTATTTGGGATAAAGAAAGAAAGGCTTACCAATCGATAGGCGAAATTGGTTTGGGAAACATTAACAATAAACAAATCAACAAAAGTGTAAAAGGAAAAATAGAACTAGATAAAAAGCGTAGTGGTAACCGCTTAAGTATTTATCTCGAAATTGATAAATCGAACTGGTTCTTCTTCCAATACCATCATGGGGTAATGTTTGTTCTAACTTCCAATGAAGAATTCAATAATATTCTGCACGAAATGAAAGAAGATAAACGAGAATTTAAAGACCCGCTTAAGAAGAATCCTTACTCTTACATTCTAGCTCCTCGATCGATGAAGACGAAATTTAAGAAACGATTTAATTTGTAAATGCATCTCACTACAAAAGAATCTAGTAGGATAACAAAATATTAAAAAGACCACTACTTAATTATAAACAACACAACAAAGCCACAAACTATAATGATTGTGGCTTTGTTGTAATTGGCAGAAAAAACCCTTACATAACTTCGTTTACTTTACGATCTCCTGAACGCGACCTACTTGTCCGTCTTCTAATCGCACCTTAATACCATGTGGATGAACCGACGAATTGGTTAGTAAATCTTTCACAATACCTTCGGTTAATTTTCCACTTCGCTGATCGGCTTTTAAAACAATTTTAACGCTTATACCTGGCTTAATATTTTCTCTTCTAGTTCCCTCGTTCATTTTTATATTTTTAATAACACTATATTCTATTCATCTCTTGATGGTAAAAGTAAAGCCTTTTTACGGATTATCATATTATTGATAAAAGAAATCAATTAAGGCACTTATCTCCATCTAAACAATTATCATAAAGGAAAGCAAGTTAAAACAGATCAAAAAAAATAGCAAGTCACGATCTGTGTGGTCTAAACCAAGGAGAAAAAACAATCACAGAACAAGCATTACAAGAGGCTATCCCTTTTCTAGCTCCCAACATTCTCTTTAAAAGAGACGAACTTAGCTCTTGGCAAAGCAAGCATAAGTAAAAAATGAAGCAACTTGCTCAATTTTTAGGCTAATATGTCTCTCTCCCACGCAAACTCGATATCTAGTAAAGGAAACTTGGCTCTTATTATTGCAAGCTTGCTTAAAAATATAGGCCGTTTGCCCCTCCTATAAGTAAAGCGGGCTGTTAGAATGGGAATTTGCTCATTTCAACTAGCATGCTTCCCTATCAAAGTAGGAAATTTCCCTCTCTGGATAGGAAATTTTCATTTAAAACAGACATTAAGCGAGTTCGTTTACCAAAGCATAAAATTAAAAAACCCGAACACAAGTGCTCGGGTCGGTTAGTTGTATGTAGTTATAAAAAGAGTATTCTTAATAATTTACTCGCTGGCTGTATTGGCCACTTTCTTTTTGCCAGGAAAACGGTTCCTTAATTCGTAACTAGCTTCTGCTGCACCAGGTTGGCCCATACTTGCAGCATTTTTTAAAACTTTATATACCGATAAAGATGAGCTGTAAGCTTCACTTCCGGCCATTGTCATGGTATCATCAATTTCGTTGGTTATTCGCTCCAATGGCATCAACAATTGACGCAATTCCTTTACACTTTCCAAATCTATTACAGCTTCTGGTACATCTATAAAATCAGGAATAAACCCAGGGTACATACCCGCATACTCAAGCGATTTCTCGACAAATGCTAAGGTTTTATCACCCATTTTTGGCAATTCTCTTTTGTCGCTGGCTGCTAAAGTAATTAGCTTTGGTTCCAATACCGATTGTAAAGCCTCTATTGCCTGATTTACCTGACTCTTTTCTTCATTGGTTAATGCAAATGAAATTTTATTATTCATATTTTATTTTTAAAATAATAATTGGGTTTTTTATAACTCCTCTCTAAGTTACAAATTATTATCAAACAACATAATTTATTTTTCATTATTTTATTATGATATCATTTAATTAGATTCAAAAAATACGAACGCACTACCCGCACCCCCTTACTCGCTTTATTTCAACAGATTAAGTGAAATATCAGTGAGGTTACAGCAAAAACACGAATGATTATTAATAATTACAAGAACAAATCATGCACGTAAAGAAGAATTAAAAACTACTCGAACTCCGCATAAACAAAGCCTTCCACGTATTTAATCATAAATACTTCATTTTGGTTAACCAATGAAACAAACATTTCGTATATTTGTCAAAACATAATCGCACACTACTGTATAACTTAATTTAGTTTAAAATGGGAGCATCAACCTACCAGGTATTAAAAGCCCGCTTTTCGGTCAATGGACTTATTCATTATTCCTACACAAAACTGAGCTTTGAGAAGAACATGCAGAGTTTTATATTACCAATTTTCCTTGTCCCAATTATGCTTATATCGAGCTCATTGAACTTATACAATGCACATATTAATGAAGAAAAGAACGACGTATTATTCTTCTCATCCCTTATTATTGTCTTCTTTATTTTAGCTATTGTTTCTTGGCTAAAATACAAACAACACAAGCATATAGATGGGCAGGAATATGCATTTCGGGAAATTAAAGCGCTTCGTATTAGAGAATCAAAAAACATTGCCAAATTACATTTTGAATTTACCGATGGTATCAAACACAAAATAACCATTAAAAAAGGTGATGCTTTTACCGATCTGTTTAAAAGATTAAACTTTGCCGACGTTCCTATTTCTACTAAATGGAGTTAGATAAGTACTAAATAAGATTTTATTCACCACATCTTTACCAAATACTCTTGTTTAAGCTCCAATTTATTATCTAAGGAATCAAAAATTTGCTTAATTTTATCTGAACAGATAAATACACTTTAGCAAATTACATATGCCAAAATATCAGTTCCTTAATAGAGATTTAAGTTGGTTGTCCTTCAATAAAAGAGTTCTTGAAGAGGCAGCTAACCCAAATCTTCCCCTCTACGAAAGAATAAAATTCCTTGCAATTTACTCTTCTAACCTAGATGAATTTTATCGAGTTCGGGTTGGAACCTACAAACGCTTTACCGAATTGCCAGCAGAGGACAAATCTAATTTAAGAGAAAACCCAGATGCAATTCTAAAAAACATTAATACAGAGGTAGATCTCCAACAAAATAAATTTGGTCAGGTTTTCACCCAAGATATCATACCTGCATTAAAAGAGAACAATATTATTCTATATCGTGACGAAGAGTTAAGTGATGAACATCATCAATTTGTAAAAGATTACTTTCTCGATAATTTATTGCCACACGCGCAACCGATGCTTCTGCTTAAAAAGCAGATTCAACCCTTTCTGCAAAACAACGTAGTTTACATTGCTGTAAAGCTCTATAAAAAGAGAAGCAAAAAAGAAGAAGAAGGTACACCCAAGGTTCGTAGAGCTCGATATGCCATTATAAAGGTTCCGAGTCATCGTTTTGCTCGATTTATTGAACTACCTGAAAAAGATGGCAAACATTACATCATGTTTCTCGATGATATCATTAAGAAAAGGATGAAAGTTTTGTTTCCTGGCTATAAAATCGATTCGAGCTATAGCTTTAAGCTAAGTAGAGATGCCGATTTGTTAATTGAAGACGAATATTCAGGCGACTTGATTAAATTAATTGAAAGCAGTCTTAAAAAACGGGAAATTGGGTCTCCTTCCCGCTTTTTGTATGATGAAAGTATTCCAAAAGATTTTTTGAAATTCTTAAAAGATTCTTTTAACCTAGTTGGTAATAACATGGTTAAAGGTGCACGCTATCATAACTTTCAGGATTTCTTTGGATTTCCGAATCCTAAACAACCAGAACTGGAACGAGTATCAACTCCACCTATGAAAGTGAAAGCTTTGCAGATGAATAAATCTGTATTTAAAACCATCGGTAAAAAGGATCATATTCTCCATTTCCCATATCAATCGTACGAATATGTAATACGTTTTTTAAACGAGGCTGCCATCGATCCTAAAGTGGAAGAAATAAAAGCTACTCAATATCGTGTTGCAGATAATTCGGCTGTTGTAAATGCATTAATCAATGCTGCATTAAACGGGAAGAAAGTAACTGTTTTTGTTGAGGTAAAAGCACGTTTCGACGAAGAAGCCAATCTTAAATCGGCACGAGAAATGCGAAAGGCCGGGGTAACAATTATTGACAGTATTCCTGGTTTAAAAGTACACGCTAAAATAGCAATGATAGTTCGAAAAGGCGATAAAAAAGATTACGCTTTTTTAAGTACCGGCAATTTTAACGAGAAAACAGCAAAAATTTATGCGGATCATGGTTTGTTCACTTCCGATGAAGTTATAATATCTGAACTGAAACAGCTTTTCGATTATTTAGAAAATCAAACTCCAGGCTATGAGTTTAAAAAACTTATGGTTGGTAAGTTTAATTTACGCTCTGGTCTTACCGCCTTAATTGATCAAGAAATTGAAAATGTGAAAAATGGCAGCAAAGGCCATATCATTCTTAAAATGAATGGCCTTCAAGAAAGAAATATGATTGCCAAATTATACGAAGCTAGCGAAAAAGGAGTAAAAATAGATTTAATAATTAGAGGTATTTGCTGCTTAAAACCCAACAAAACTTACGCGAAAAACATTCGAGTTATTCGTATTGTCGATCAGTATTTAGAACATGCGCGTGCCTTCTATTTCCATAACAATGGAGAAGATTTATTGTACCTATCCTCTGCCGATTGGATGAATCGAAACCTTCACAGAAGAATTGAGTGCGCTTTTCCAATTCAGGATCTTAAAATCAAAAAAGAAGTATTGGATATTATCAACATTCAATTAAAAGATAATGTAAGCGCCCGCATGTTGGATAGTAAACTCAACAACCTTCCAATACCAATTAACGGAAATGATAAATTAATTCAATCTCAACTTGAAATAACCGAATATCTAAACAAAAAGGAAACTGCTAGGAAGCCCAAGCAAATGAATAAAAATCAGATCTTATAATAAACAAAAACCCACAGCCCATGAAACGACTTATTCTTGTTCGACACGCTAAAACTGAAATGATTCGATATGATATTACCGACTATCAGCGTAGCCTGAAAGAGAGAGGTATTAATGATTCTAAGTTGATTGCAAACAAGCTGTTGTTAAAAAACCTTATTCCTAATTTAATTATATCGAGTCCAGCTAACAGAGCTATTGAAACGACTCTACTCTTTGCGGATATCTTAAAATATCCGACTGAAATGATAGAGAAAATTGATGACCTGTATGATGGCTTTACAACTCATGAATTTTTAGGCATGCTTGATCAATTAGGAAAAGATCACGAAACAGTTATGATTGTTGGGCACAATCCGAGCATTGAATACTTAGCATTTAATCTTACCGAAGAATTTTATGAATCAGTACCAACTTGTACCGTAATTGGTATTGAGTTTGACATTGAAGAATGGACTGATATTGAAGTTAGAACATGGAAGCTTTCCTTTTACGAATATCCTAAAAAATATAAAGAAGTATAGATTTTATTTATAATTCCAAGGGGGCAAAACCTCCTTGGGATTTACTGCCTCCCAAAGATAATCTTCCCTTGGTTATCTAAAATCAATTTCCCATTTACAGTTTCTTTCGATTGAGGATCTATAAAGCCTTTAATTAATCCCGTTTTTCCTTGCGTAGCCAATGATTTTATTTGGGCTTCGGTCATTTTTTTCTCCATAAATACGAATGGTACAATGAACTTACAACCATTCCTGTAATTGGAACATCCGAAAGCAGCATTTCCTTTTAGTAACGTACCTGTTTTACATACAGGGCAAGTCCAAACTTCTGGTTCATCTCCTATAAAATCGATATTAAAATCGGGAGCAAAGGCCAAGTGCCCATTTTGCTTTTTTCCATCAATATCAAACCCTTTAATTTTAGGTGTTTTTAGCTTTAACACCAAAGCTTCAACTTGTTTATCCGTTAGCTTTTTACCTGCATATTCAAAAGGAATTCTGATTTTACAATCGTTCCCCCAATTGGTACATCCCCAAGCAGATTTCCCTTTTAATATTTTCCCTTCCTTACATTTCGGGCAAGTCAGCTCTTTCTTTTCTTTTGGCTTCGCTTTTGCTTCTGCCTTTTTTCTAGCCTTTTCTTTTTCTTCATCTATCACTTCAATTTGACTGATATTCTTGCGAGATTTCACATCCCAAACAATACCAACAACCATATTCTTCAACTCTGCCATAAATTGATTGACTTCATAATTGCCAAGCTCAATCTCACGTAGTTTCTTCTCCCACTGCCCCGTTAACTCTGCTGATTTAAGCATTTCATTCTGAATAGTATCAATCAACTGAACTCCGGTAATAGTAGCTTCTAAACGTTTCTTTTCGCGCTTTATATACTTCCTTTTAAACAAGGTCTCAATAATATTTGCACGTGTTGAAGGACGACCAATTCCATTCTCCTTCATCAAATCTCTCAGCTCATCATCATCTACATGTTTACCAGCTGTTTCCATAGCACGAAGCAAGGTAGCTTCCGAATAAAATTTAGGCGCCTGAGTTTGCTTTTCTGCCAAGTCTGGCTTATGCTCTCCACTCTCTCCTTTAACAAAAGCAGGAAGAATTACTCCTTCTCCAACATTACTATCTTTTGCATACAAAACTCTCCATCCTGGTTCCAAAATCTGCTTACCAGTAGCCTTAAAATCAATGGTTGTTACTTTTCCTAAAACCGTAGTATGACTCACCTTACAATCAGGATAAAACACAGATATAAAACGACGAGTAACAATATCATAAACCTGTTTTTCATCGTAGGTTAAGCCTGATGGTAAAACCCCCGTAGGTATAATTGCATGGTGATCAGTTACCTTTTTATCATCAAAAACCTTTTTAGTTTTTTTGATTTTATCTTTTAATAATGGTTCGGTAAATTCACTAAAGGGTGTTAATTTCTTAAGAATTCCTGGTATCTTTTTATAAAGATCATCGGTAAGATAAGTTGTATCAACCCTCGGATAAGTAGTTAATTTCTTTTCATATAGGCTTTGAATCATACGAAGCGTATCTTCGGCTGATAAATTTAGTTTACGGTTACAATCAACCTGCAATGAAGTTAAATCGTACAAACGAGGTGGTTGTTCTTTCCCACTCTTTTTTGCTACTGAGACAATTTCGAAAGGCTCAGATTTGATCTTATCTAAAAATCCAACTCCTTCTTCCTTTTTGTCAAATCTCCCTCGAGTAACCGCAAAGCTAACCTCTCTATATGTTGTTTTTAATTCCCAGTAAGTCTGTGGTTTGAAATTTTCAATTTCTTTTTGGCGATTCACAATCAATGCCAATGTAGGCGTTTGCACGCGACCAATAGAAAGTACCGATTTCCCATTGGCATATTTCAATGTATAAAGTCGAGTTGCATTTATTCCTAATAACCAGTCACCAATTGCTCGCGACGATCCTGCAGCATACAACTTGTCAAACTCTTTTCCATCTCGAAGGTTCTTGAATCCATCTCGAATGGCCTCTTCTGTAAGAGACGAAATCCAAAGTCGTTTAATTGGCACATTGCATTTTGCTTTGTGTAAAACCCAACGTTGAATCACCTCTCCTTCTTGACCAGCATCACCACAATTTATAACTTCTGTAGCATTAGAAATTAATTTTTCGAGGGTATCAAATTGCTTTTGTACTCCAGTATCATCAATTACCCTAATTCCAAAGCGAGGAGGTATTAGAGGCAAGTCATTCATATGCCAATACTTCCAATTCAGATCGTACTCATGAGGCTCTTTTAAGCCACATAAATGTCCAAAAGTCCATGAAACCTGATAACCATTCCCTTCGAAATATCCATCTCTTTTACTCTTTGCACCTAAAATTAGGGCAATTTCACGTGCTACACTTGGTTTCTCGGCTATACAAACTATCATGCGTTAATCTTCTATTTTTTTAGTCAAAGTATTCCTGACCATTAATCTATTTTTTCTAATTATGTCTACAAAAATAATGGAATAAGTAGTTTTTACAGTTACTACTATCAAATTTATTTTTTGTCTATATTAACCCATTTCTCTATCATCATGAACAAATCCATTTTCGAAACAGGCTTCAGTAGAAAATCATTCATACCTGCTTCCTTTGATTTTATATTATCATTAGAAAATGCATTTGCAGTCATAGCTACAATTGGTCTCATAAAGCCATTTTCTCTTAAACCTACAGTTGCCTTATAACCATCTACTATTGGCATTTGTAAATCCATAAAAACCATCAAGACAGAATCCTTGTTCTTAAGATAAAAGTCGATAGCCTCCTTCCCATTCTTGACCCAATCAGTTGGAATGTTATCCATCTCTAAAAGACGCGATATAATCTTGCCATTTACAAAATCGTCCTCAACCAATAAAATACGACCATCTTTCAAATCAGGCTTTTCGTTATCCATTTATTTCGTTTTACTTTTTCTGCAAAATACTACTTAAAACATGTATTTGAATTCAATTGAGAAAATATCATCTTCAACTGAGTGACTAAAATTAGCAGTAACCACCATTAATTTATAAGGTGTAAACCAAAATCCACCACCGTAACCATGATGCCATTTATTCGATTTCTCATCTTCAACCCATACACGTCCAAAATCATTAAATCCAAGAACTCCAAATTCGCCATTAACCAAATAAGATTTAAAACGAGCAAGACGAAGTCTTAAATCTGAGTTTTGATAAACCATATCATCTCCTGCAAAACGCTCTTGTCGATACCCTCTTAAATTTGATTTTAATCCCAATCTATTTGCTTGAGCAAAAGAGTATCCATTGGTATTGTGAGCAGCTCCAAATCGCATCGCTAAAATGGTTCGCTGAGGTCTACCAAAACTCATGTACATTCGCAAATCAGTCTCCATCTTTTGGAAATTACGATCATTATCTTCTAGTCCTTTATAGTATTTCCAAGATGAAGACCAATAAATCCCTCGAGAAGGAACAATCTTACTATCACGAGAATCCCATAAATAATTTATCTTAAGTCCCAAATATTTTCTAGCACTAAAATCTGTTAACAAATTCAAATTGTTATCCGGATTTGAAAAATCTGTAACAAATCGTTCTGGTGTAGCTTTCAGTTTTAATTGCTGATAAAAGGCACCAATGGCAATACTATGATTTTTACCAATCCATCTCCTAAAGCTCGAATTAAACTCAAATCGAGCCATTCGAATTCGGTTGTAACGATCATCATCACTTTTTACATTTTTCGTTTCATTACCAAAACCGTAATAATACCCTTGAAAATTTGGTGTGTTGTATTGTACATCCGCTAAGAAATCCGTTTTTCTAAAAACTTGTCTAAATTCGCCTGAATATTTTACTTCTACAGAAGGATATGCAAAAGCATAATTGGTTATAAATTTATGCAGTACTCCGTATGGTTCTTTATTAAATCCTTGTTTTTTTACATTTACTCCTGCCCCCAATATCAATCCGTCATCACTTACAAAATTAAGATTCACATTAGGACTTACCACATCGTATTTAAACGATTTACGATTGTAGTTATTTACTTCTGAACTCTTCCCAAGCTTATTCTTAAATTCACCATCTCCTTTAATACTTGTTTTCTTTTTATCGTATAAGCTTAGATTTTGTCTTTTGGTCTCCTTCAACTTAAATTTATCTTTTCCTTTTCCACCAACAATTCTAAGTTTTATTCCATTCTCCTTATTCCCTTTAAGTTCGAACCGGTCCTTTCCATCTAAGCCAAAAATTCTAACCTCATTTGTTTCTTCTTTCTTAAATGTTCGACTATAGAGCAATTCCTTCTTATTTCCTTTTTTGCTTAATCGATGCGTCTCCACTTTTAATTGTCCATCTGCCAACCAGTTAATGTCAAATTGTTCCTGATCATTCGTTCCTGTAACATCAACATCCTTTGCTAAAAAAGAATAAAACTCTTCAGCTAAATCTGACAATTGTTCTCTTCGTGCTTTTAATTTTGCTATAATTTCCAATCCTGAAATCTCATAAACTTCCTTTGGTAAACCTTTAATCGATTCTTCAATAAGCTCATCAGATAATTTCGACTTTAGTTCCTCAGCCATTTTGATCCAATCCTCTTTTTCTCGAGATTGCAAAAAATTTCGATCGAAATAACGTGCATTAAATCCTAAGCCAACAACATTTTCAACAATCGAATCGAAGGCTTGAAATTTTGGCATAGCCCATTTTCTTCTAATTAACCATGGAATTGCTCCATCACTGTAAAAGAAAACCTGATCACGATCACGAGGAATTGGTCTGGCAATGGTTTTTCCATCTTTCTTAAATGTTGCCCATCTCCACTGATCATCGTGTCTATCCCAATCGTTCAAAAAAATATCAAACAAACGAGCTCTTAGGACCGCAGTTTCATCAATTTGCAGATCTGAATTCTTAAATCTTTTAGCAAGTAATTTATCAGTACTCAAGATACTTTTGGAATTACCAAAATTATCCCATCCAGACATATCTCCTTTAGGTCGTTCTTCGAATAAAAACAATCCATTTTTAAATCCATCTTGGTAAATACCAAATCTGGGATCATCTGGCACATAAACAATTTTAGGGTTTGTATGATAAACACCAAGCGCTTTTGCCATTTTAGGAACTGCCAATGCTGCATAAGGATAGGATTCTGAAATTCCATCTTGTACAATTTTAGCTACTAAAGTTCCTTGAAGTCCAGCGGGAATAGCTCTCTCTGTGTATTTTTCTACAGATCGTAATACGTATTGTTTTCTATCAGCGGCCTCTAATCGCAAGGAACGAGTTTGTTGTCCTCCTCCTCTTTTTAAAATTTTTAAGCCTCCTTTTTCTGTTCCAATATCAAACACTGGAACTTTAATTGGCGTTGCCCAATCTTTTCGATAATTGGTTCCCAAAAATTTCTTCTTTAGTTTACTATCTGTCCTGTAAAATTGACTAGCAGCTATGGTTATTGTGCTATCTGTAAAACTAATTTCTTTATATTTCTCAAGTAAATCTTCATCAGATTGCACATCCTTGGTATACAACTTTTCTCTATAAGCTAAATGCTCTTCTTCATTTCCATTCTCGCCTAATGTCCAAAATTCTAACCAAACTTCATTATTCGAATAAAAATTTAAACGTGTGAACCCAACTTTACGAAGAGCAACATCCATTTTTTTCTGAGATACATATTCACTCTTACTTCCCGAACCAGAAACAACAAAGAAAGAACCGTCTTTTCTCGCAAACTGTAAACTGTTATCGTGAGCAGATACACTAATGAGATTATCATGTCCAACACCAATTTTACGAGCCATATATCTCATTTGCTTGTAAAAAGGATAAGCAAAATCCTGTGAAGTTCCGAATAACTTTCGATACAATTCAACAGGTCCAGGAAAAGCGAAATTACCACCATGATTTCCTGCACTATAAACTGGATGGTGCGACGCAAATACAATCTTCTTATTCTTATTTCGTTTTATCGCATCACTAAGTAATATTAAAAAATCTGAGGTATTTTCTAAACCACATTCAGCCTCTGGCTTATCTCCTAAATGCAACCACCATTGCGAATCCACAATTAGCAATACAACCTCACCTGTTAAATCAATTTCAATTGGGCCCGGACATCCACCTGATGGAAGAAAAACATCTCCTCGATCAAGATAATCTTCAACAAACGTTTCTAAATTCATTAAGGCTTCCCAACCATGCTTTCTGCCTTGATTCCACTCTTTTTCTCCAGGAATAAAAATAAGTTCTCCTGAAAAATCCTTAATCGAATTCAACAAACTAACTAAATGTGGATCTCCTGCATCTATCTCTTCAATAGTTTCCTTTGCGTATTCTTTAGAAATTGAATTACCAAGAAAAACAACAGTCCCTTTTTCATTCACCTTATTCATTTGACGCTTCAACATATTGATATTTGCATCAACAATAGGCCCTTCTCCAATATCTCCAACAAAAAAGATCGAATGATCAAGCAAATCACGAGAAGGGGCACTCGTCATCTCCTTTTTTTGAGCAAAAACATTTATTGTAGATAACAGTACACAGATATATATAATAACTAATCTCTTCATTTTCAATAATATTTATTCATAGTACAAGAGTCCTTTACAACTACTTCAAATAATTGAATTCATAAATATTTGCTCTTGATCCTTTTCCTTCATTAGATATAAACATGCGTCCATCAGGTGCAAAACAAATACCTTCCGGTTGCCGAAATAACTTACGTTTTAATTTCACAATCGCCAAAAGTTTTCCTGTTGGATTTAAAACAACTAAAAGCTTCCCAACTGAACCAATAACATATAAATTTCCAGTTATTGGATGCATCGCAATTGCCGAAGGTTGGAAAGTTACATCTCCTTCGGAAGGATTAATATTCTCCAATAACCTAACTGAAAATTTTGTATAAGCATTAAACTCAAGCGTCTTTCTTATTTCTTCCTGATCAATAAGGTATTTGGGCTTATGGGAGAGTTTATTTTTATTCAATTTATATTCATAAATTGCTCTTTTACCTTTTAGTTTACGATCATCACTAGGACTTCCTTTACAAGCGACTAATAACGAATTATTTTGCGAATCATAGGCTAAGCCTTCAGTATCATTTCCTGCATCAAGTGCTGTTTTATTTTTTACGGATACAATATTTTTCTTCCGAAAATGATTCACCTTAAATATAGCACCATCAGAACGTAAAACGAAAACCTTATCTCCAACTAATTCTATACCTTCATAGTCCCCGGACTTATCAAACGCATATTTTTTTGTTATTTCTTTCTTATCCAGATGATACTTATATATTATTCCTTTTTCGTCGTTTACACACAACAAACTATGATCATTATAATAAGCTAAGCCCGAAATTTCGCGTAACTCCTCTTTTAACTCAAACTTTTTGTCTGCTTCATAAATCGAATATGGAAACTTATAATCTTCCTCCAATTCATAAATCATTTTTAACTCTTCTGATTTCTGAGCACAAGAAGTATTGAAAGTGAGAAGAGCAATTAAGCTTAGGCTAAAAAATAAGTATTTAATCATTATTTTCAGGTCAGTGTGAAAAATTGAACGGGAATATAAAATTACATAAATAAGGTGCAATTCCCAATAAAAAAGAGGGAAGTAGTGCATTATTCCGAAAATTTCAAATCGGTTTCCGCTTTAATGATTATATTTATTCACTACAATTTTAAGAAGTCAATTTCAGAAAAAGAGAAAGAGAAATGAATATCATACATGAAGCTGAAACATTTGCGACCAGTTTAATTGAAAATGGCCATCAAGCTATGTTTACATACCACAACTTGGAACACACTCAAAATGTGGTTAAACAGGCAAAGAAAATTGGCTTAGAAGCTGGTCTTTCACCCGACGAAATAGAAGTTCTTATTATTGCTGCTTGGTTTCATGACACTGGATATTATGAAAATTTTGCAAAGCATGAAAAAATAAGCGCTGTACACGCTAAAAAATTCCTAGAAGAGAAAAATTATCCTGAAGAAAAAACCAAGCAAATAACGGATGCAATATTGCATACCAAAATACCTCATTTACCTTGTGATGAAAAAGTTTGCAATGTACTTTGCGATGCTGATCTACACCACTTATCTTCAAAAAATTACCTGAAAACATCTGAAAAACTTAGAGAAGAACGCAATGCAATTTTACAGCATGAAATTAGTCCAAAAATGTATTGGGAGGAAACCTTACGATTCCTAAAAGAACATCACTACCACACCAATTATGGCAAAAAAACGTTAACAAAAAAGAAAGAGATAAACTACCAGAAAGTCGTAGAGAAAGTTGCTGGCTATCAAAATAAAGAAATTAAAAAACTAACCGAAATGGTTGGTAAATTGGAACAACAAAATTATAAACTTAAAACTCCTCAACGTGGAATTGAAACCATGTTTAAGGTAACCTCTAGAAATCAAATCAATCTGAGTTCTATTGCTGATAAAAAGGCCAATTTAATGATTTCTGTAAATTCAATTATTATCTCGGCTATCTTTTTTATCTTCAAAAACATTATGGATGTGCCCCACTTTATAATTCCATGTATTATTTTACTTATCGTCTGCCTGTTTACAATTACTTATTCGGTTTTAGCAACAAGACCAAATGTTACCGACGGAACCTTTTCCGAAGAAGACATTAAGAAAAAGAGAGTGAATTTAATGTTTTTTGGAAACTTCCACAGAATGGAATTAACAGATTATTCTACAGCTCTTAAAGGCGTAATGACAGATTACGATGAGCTTTACGATAGTTTGATTAAAGATCAATATTACTTAGGGAAAGTATTGGGTAAAAAATACCGCCTTCTTAGAATATCCTATACAATATTTATGTATGGATTAATTATATCTGTATTAACGTTTATCATGGCAGCTATCTATCAACCCATGATTTGGTAATTTATATTGAAAATATATTCTTCAAAAGAAATACATGAACTAACTTTGCAACTTCATGTATTTTTTACTTTGAAACACTTATGAACTTATTTTACACTCCCAACATAAGCGATCAGTTTTATCAATTAGATGAAATTGAATCTAAACATTGCGTTCGCGTACTTCGATTAAAAGAGGAAGATATCATTCATCTTATAGATGGAAAAGGAAGTCTTTTTAAAGCCAAAATAATTGATGCTCATCCGAAAAGATGTACTGTTGAATGCGTTGAAACTACACGCGAATTTGGCAAGTTGGATTATCAATTGCACATTGCTCTAGCTCCAACTAAAAATATCGATAGAACAGAATGGTTTCTGGAAAAGTGCACTGAAATAGGAATTAGTGAATTCACTCCCCTATTGTGCAAACATTCCGAACGAAAGGTTGTTAAGCACGATCGTTTATTCAAAGTAATAACTTCAGCTGTTAAGCAATCTTTAAAGGCATATCATCCTGTTTTAAATCAATTAACTAAGTTTTCGGATTTAGTTACAGCCAATTTCGATGGAGAAAAGTATATTGCTCATTGCAACAAAGGAGAAAAAACACATCTTAAAAATCTTTGTAAGGCAAAGCAAAATGCATTGATTTTAATTGGGCCAGAGGGAGATTTTTCTCTTGATGAGGTACAATTGGCCAAAGAAAATGGATTTAAAGAAATTTCATTAGGCAAGAGTCGATTAAGAACCGAAACTGCAGGTGTTGTCGCTTGTAATGTTGTAAGCTTAGAAAATCAATAGAATTTGAATAATAAATCAATTCATATCGTCATTTTCCTTTTGTTCAGCTTATGTTGTTCTGCCCAAAATACAACTATTCGAATTGGATTGTTAAAATACAATGGTGGTGGTGATTGGTATGCTAACCCAGGATCCTTGCCAAATTTAATAGAATTCTGTAATCGCAATCATATTGCTAATATTCATAAGGAGCCACAAACTGTAGAAGTTAGTAGCCCTGAAATATTTTCTTTCCCTATTGTACATTTAACTGGTCACGGCAATATCGTATTCAACAATCAGGAAGTAATTAATCTTCGGAAATACCTTGAAGGAGGCGGTTTCTTGCATGTTGACGACAACTATGGCCTGAATGCCTATTTTAGAAGAGAGATTAAAAAGGTTTTTCCAAATGATGAATTGGTAGAACTCCCCTACTCCCATCCTATTTATCACCAGAACTACGAATTCCCAACCGGCCTTCCAAAAATTCACGAACATGATGGTAAAGCAGCCCAAGGTTTTGGTATTTTTCTCAAAGGTAGGCTAGTCTGTTTTTACAGCTACGAGTGTGATTTAGGTGATGGATGGGAAAATCCATCTGTTCATAATGACACTTACACCAATCACGAAAAAGCCTTAAAAATGGGTGCCAATATACTTTCTTATGCTTTTAGTAATTAGATTTATTCTTAATTACCTCATTTTCTGATTCTAACTTAAATATCCTGCTCTTTTGGTTTGAATTTTCCTTAACAAAATTATATCTTATAGTGATATTACATTGTTTTCAGTCACTTAATTTTATTACTATGACAGGATCTAAATCTACAAAGGGAATAATTGGAATTCTAACAGGCGGTGGTGATGTACCAGGATTAAATCCAGCAATACGAGCTGTTACCATTCGTGCTTTAAGAGAAGGGTACAAAGTAATCGGAATCCGTAAAGGGTGGAGAGGATTGATAGATTTAGTACGTGATAAAAAAGTTGACAATAGTGAAAATTATGAAGTTTTAACTGAAGAATTAGTCAATAAGGTTGGTAGAACTGGAGGTACTTTTTTGCATACTTCAAGAGTTAACCCATCTAAAACAGCAAGAGAAAGAATTCCTGCACATTTAAAAGAAAAATATGATGAAGATGTTAATGACCTTACCGAAGAGGTATTGGCAAATTTAGCATTCCTAAATATTGACTATTTAATACCTATTGGAGGTGATGACACTTTAAGTTATGGAGTACGGCTTTACAAAGAAGGATTTAAAGTAATTGCCATTCCAAAAACAATGGATAATGACGTTCCAGGAACTGATTATTGTATTGGTTTTAGTACGTGTATCACACGAACAATATCCTTAACTCACAGCCTAAGAACTTCAGCTGGATCTCATGAACGATTATTAGTTCTTGAAGTTTTCGGTCGCTATGCCGGATTTACAGCTATTCTCCCAACCCTTGCTGGTGCGGCAAATCGATGTGTAATTCCCGAGTACGATTTTGACATTGAAAGATTAACAGAATTAATGATTCAGGATCGATATTCGAATCCAAGTAGATACTCGGTTGTTCTTATTTCGGAAGGAGCCAGTTTTTCAGGAGAACAAATGATTTTCCAAGATGATGTAATGGATGATTATGGGCACAAAAAACTTGGAGGTATTGGAGACCGTGTATCTGAAAACCTGAAGTTGTTATCCCCAAAGTATAACAATTCGAAACCCATAAATGTTATAAATCAGAAGTTAGGTTATATGGTTCGTTGTGGCGATCCTGATGCTATAGATTCTATCGTTCCAATGGCTTTTGGAAATCTTGCACTGGATTTAATTATCAAAGGAATACACGGACGATTAATCACATTACGCAATGGTCGCTACGATAATGCTCCAATTGACATAGTAACCAGTACAAAAAAGTTAGTAGATGTCGATCGTTATTACAATGTTGATCGACTAAGACCAAAGTACAATAGTTTCGAATTACAGCCATTATTTTTAATGACGGGATTGTAGAAATCAAAATGTTTATTACATTTGAGAAACCTTTCGGACTCGGAAGGTTTCTTCATTTAGAAGTACTCCCTAACCATTTTAGAATCCCCTGTTTGTTGTAACACACTACAAATATATTGATTATGTTGGAATATAATTTTTTAGGCATCCAATTACTGGAATGGATTGGTTATGCAGCATCTGTTTTGGTATTGGTATCCTTAACAATGACGTCTATTGTTAAACTTCGCTGGTACAACCTGGCTGGTGCAATTCTTTTTTCTACTTATGGTTTTTTAATTGGTTCTCTTCCTGTAGGGATTATGAACTTCCTTATTGTATGTGCTAACCTGTACAATCTTCGAAAAATGTATAAGCGGGTAGAAAAATTTAAAATCATAGAGATTAAAGAGAATGATGAACTATTAATGCATTTTCTAGACTTCTATAAGAAAGATATTAATAGTTTTTTTCCTGATTTTTCGATGCAGAAAGGCCAACTTGGCATGTTCGTGTTAAGAGACATGGCAGTTGCAGGAATTTTTATTGGCACACTGCAAAAACAAGAATTGCGTATCGAATTAGATTATGCTTTGCCTCAATATCGAGACTTTAAAGTTGGTAGCTACTTGTACACGCAATTGAGCAATATCTTACATTTGCACGACATTAACGCTGTCTATTGTGACACAGGCGCTAATCTTAAATACATGGAGAAAATGGGATTTGAATCTAACTTGAAAGATGGAAATTCTATCATGCTAAAATCATTAAAAAAGCCCTCTTAAAAGGGCTTTTTTTTATTTAACTAATTTGTCGGCATCATTCGAGCCACTATCTTTTTTTCGGCCCGATTCATTCAAAGCCTTATTAAGAATCCATTCTATTTGTCCATTCGTACTACGAAATTCATCCATAGCCCATTTTTCAAGCTTTTTATATATCTCTGGATCAATACGCAGAACAAATGATTTCTTTTTTGCCATAATTAATCAATTATTGATACAAAGTTCCGGTATTTACAATAGGAGTCACATCTTTATCGGAACAAAGCACAACCATTAAATTACTAACCATTGTGGCTTTTTTATCCTCATCAAGATCAACAATATTTTTCTCTGCTAGTTGCTCCAAGGCCATATCAACCATACTAACAGCACCTTCCACAATTTTAAAACGTGCCGCAACAACAGCTGTAGCTTGCTGGCGACGTAACATTGCCCCCGCAATTTCAGAAGCGTACGCAAGATAGTTAATTCTTGCTTCCATCACTTCAATCCCAGCAATTTCCAATCGATCGGTCAATTCACTTTCCAGTAATTCACTTACAGTATTTCCTCCCGAACGCAATGTTATTTCAGCTTGTTCATCCTCGAAATGATCATATGGATACGAACCTGCCATGTTTCGAATAGCTGCTTCCGATTGAATATTCACAAAATGCTCAAAATTATCCACATCAAAAGTAGCTTTGTAAGTATCACGAACTCTCCAAACCAGAACAACTCCAATCATAATCGGGTTTCCAATTTTATCATTCACCTTTATAGGATCACTATCCAAATTTCGGGCTCTCAAACTCACTTTCTTTTTTACTATTAATGGATTCACCCAAAAGAAACCGTTTTCTAATATTGTACCCTTATAGGCTCCAAACAACACCAAAACGGATGATTCGTTTGGATTTACGATTGTAAAACCAGGTATACAAGCTATTACTAGAGGAATTAAAATAACAAAAAATGGATTTTTTATCATTACCAATCCAAATATGCCTGTTGCCAGCATGGCTAGAACAACAAAAGCCATCAAAAACCCTGGTTTTGCCGAGTAACTCTTTTCTTCTCTCATAATTATTTATTTCCTGTATAAAGCTATTAATACTTATCATACATAAATTAATTATATTGATAAGTGTAGGAA
>JADGFH010000515.1 GCA_016743925.1 Labilibaculum sp. | reverse complement strand
AGTTTAAGCGCTCAATTGATCTTTGCAAACGATGAACGCCAAATCTAAGCCAACAGTACTCTGATCAGAAAATATTCGTTCTAAATACGCTCCCAAACCGGCAATCATCTTTTGCCATTCCGCAAATTTCAAATCTCCTAAAATAATATGCTTCCTTTATTAATTATTTATATTGTTTGCTTAAATCTATTTTCTACCTACAGATACCATTGTACTTTTCCCACAGAATTTACCTGTAGCCAAGTCGATATTGATCGTATACCATCCATCTTTTTCCGTGATATCATCTCCTAAAACTGGGCAAGTAGTGCAAACTGTAATCCTATTTAAATGTTTATCCATTTTTGCATCAGTAAGTGTTATTTTCAGTTCCTTCCTTTCGATTTCAACAAGCAAAGCACTTGGATGAGAAACACTAAACTCCCATTTGGGTGCTTTAATTGTCCGATTGGCATCATATATAACTGCACCAATAACAGTCTGATCTTTATTTATGGCTGCTTGTAAACCAGAATCATTCGATAGAACTTTAACAGGATTCTTTTTAAAAGCCTTAGATGGTGCCTCTGTTCCACAATAAACCAAATATCCATATGTCTGATCTTTCACCCGTACACCATGATTGATCCATATCTGAAACACTTTGGCAGAATCAGTCTTGTTTTTCTTAGATTTATTTCCTCCGTTGATTTTGTCCCATTTTGTTTTTCGTTCTTCAATAGAAAACAGAACCTCAGAGGGTGTTTCATCTGTTAAAACAGCATATGCAAAGCCATCTTCCTGGGCTACCCAATTCAGTTCATCTGTTTTTACATTCGCTTTTTTTAAGCAAATTGCTCTCCCTGATGCAGCTTCACGTATTGTCTTTTTACTATTTGTTTTGTAGGTAACTTGATTATCCCAACGTGTTTGGTTGAGCGTCGTCCAAACTGCCCCTTCTTGGCTTGTGTCCAAATTATTAATTCCGGCTCCCAAAGCCAGCATATAATCTCCAAATGTGAAATATGACTTGTAAGCTTTTACGCCATAAATGACTCTATTTTTATCATTTATGCCATCTTTAGGATGCGCTTGATTCTTCTTTTCAAAAATAAATCCACCTGCTGAATTATCCGATCCGTTAGCAGCACCAGCAGCAAAATTAAATTTACTGTTAAAACCATTCCAGTTTACAATAGAATGCAACTTATCTTGTCCTTGTCGACTCGTTACTCCAGGAACAGCTGTTAAATTCCAAGCTCCAACAGTATGCTTGTATTCATTTCCATCTCGTTGAAACAATGTCATTCCATCGTTGGTGAAAAAATTATATCCATCAGCCTTATAATCACAACTTTCAAGACCATAACATCGAGAAGAAGCCATATTAACAAATACATAATGATCCTTTGTTTTCTTTATCAAATCATCATTACTATAGAAATAACGTGTGCCAGTATAAACACCTTTAGATTTATTTGCCATTTGAATGTTATGCATCTCAATTTCAGCCTTCAACTGCTTCAATTCATCGATTTCATTCTCAGAAAAAGAGGACTCCCAATTCGATAGCAAATTATTTATGATTCCTAAATAAGGTATCGTACGTTGTTTCATCGCCGAATAAGACATATTGCCTCTATCAAGTCCAAGAGGAATATAACCCCTGTGGAAATACCAGGCTCCCCCACTAAAATAATTCATCAACGCATCAACATTGTAACGATCTAAAGTTTTACCCCATGGAGAACCTTTTAAAAAAGTCAATATTTTTAAAGCCGCATTTGTCCCATGAATTGGATATCCCCATATCAAACACTGCTTTCCATGTCCCCATCCTGCACCATCAACTGTAAAACCTTCTTCCCAAAATGCTTCATCTTTGGTAGAATGCGATACATTACTAATTCCCCTTTTAGCCACTTCTGATATTACATCTATCATTTCGATAGAATTCATCATGATCGCACATTTTAATACAGGACGGTAAGCCAATGCATTTCCTCCAACCCACCATACATGATGCCTAAAACGCTCTATACTTACAACATTCTTATCCGTTTCATCATTTCTATAGGGCTGAGTCCACGATTGAAAACCGATCTTTTGCAATAATTCATGTGCCTCTATGCATACGGATGACACCTTTTTCTCATTCTCACACGCCTCCATCCAACTAAATAATGAAAAGTAACAATTCACAGCAGCTACCGGAAGAGCAAAACAGGAAGTATGAAATCTCGCGTAACTCATATTAGGACGATCAACTTCAATATTACCATAATTCACGATACTTTGTAACAAGCGTGACAACAACTCCTCATCATATTCACATTTCAAGGATTTCCCTCTAAATTCTTCGGCAATTAATTGAATTCGCTTAAACACTTTTCCATTTAATTTAGAGATTGCAGCTTGACCTGATTTCTCTCTACTTTTTATGGCATTTTGATTTTCAAGTTTCTCTTGTAATTCAATTAAATCGGAAAATTTACCATCATTTTGCAACAATTGAACACATTCTGCATAAGTTTTATCAGCTCTAGTCTTTACTTTGTGCTCTTTGTAATATTTCCGATATGTAAGAAGGAATTTCTCTTTTTCTATTGTATTATTACTTTGCTGACTAAAAATATTTGCACAAATTGACAAACAAATTAAAACAAAAAACATTCTCTTTTTAAAACAACTCACAGCTACTTATTTATATTATTTAATCTTAAAAATCCTACTTTCCCCAGATCCAAAATTCAATGGAGATTATACCGAACATAATACTTATAGAGCATTTTCCATATAAAATAATTCACTGAATACTAATAGTTAAAACAATTTATTCATGGGATTATTTCGTGAATACCATATTCGGCATAATGTCTAATATATCTTCCCATATTTAGAAATAAAAACGACCCGCTATTTACCATATCTTTTAATATTTCACAAGTAAATTGAATTTTAACTTTGACATTAATACGTAGTTCTCACGCTTCAAATAATATCCTATGCAAATTAACTTCTCACAATAGACATATAAGTTTTATGCCCTGCAATTATATACAAATCAGGTTCTACCTTTTATTTAACTTAGAATATTCTCTAACCTCTTTGTTTGATAACCTTAACGCTATATAACTCTCCTACCTTCATTATATAAACACCCCTTTTTAAGGAACTTATATTGACTTCATACACCCCGTTAACATTTTTTATATCGCCTTTCAGAATTCTTTTTCCATCAATAGAATTGATGGAAAATTTGTTAGATTGCAATTGGCTTGCACCTTTTATGTATAAATAATCCTTTGTTGGATTTGGAAATACTTTAATATTCTGATCACCCTTAATTATTACACTAAATGTGCTGACACCTTTTAATTCAAGCGTTTGTTCTCCTGCTTCAATATGAAAATCAACATCATTTATCACCAACGTATATGGATTATCTGCACTTACCTTCACTACATCTCCTTCTGCGATGATTGAAGTCGTTACATTACCAAACCGAAATCTTTCAATTCCATGTCTTGTATCATGATGTTTATTCCATTTAACGACATTATTCTCCGCGTCAACATCATAAAAACCCAGTACATTTTCAATAAATAAGGAGATTGGTCCCAAGCCCGACCATCCACAAAAATCAGGACGTACTAGCTTGTTTCCATGTTTTGCTGGCTCAGGAAGACTTGGACTGTAACATTCCCATATGGTATGTGGTGTATAATTTTTATATGTAAGAGACATATGTTTCAAGATCTTTTCGGAAGTTACATTTGCCAATTCCTGATAACCATATTTCTCCAATGCTTTAATCCCCATATATGCCGTAGGTAACCAAACAGAACCTCGCCAATAGTTTCCATTTTCAGGCACAAAATCAGCATCATCACGAGAAACCGTAGTCCAGGGTACCACACCACCAAATACATCCGAATCTTTAATCAAATCAGCCATTTTATCGGCTTGCTCTTTGCTGCACATCCCAGCTAACATTGGCCAATAAGATGCTGGGGTTTTGCATTTAAAATGCTCTTTTGTATCTACATTAATATCATAGTAAATACCATCTTCCTCGTTCCAATACAAAGAATTAATTTTATCTTTTATAATATTGTATTTTTGAAGCCATTCGTTCTCTAATTCTTCATCCCCTATAGCGGCTGACAATTGAGAAATTGCACTTGCTGACAATCCTTGTTGAGCAATGGCATCAATCCAAAGCATTTTTGGATTATTAGGTCTCGCTTTTGTTGCATGCACGCCGGTTCTGCCTCTTGGTGTGTTGTCCATTCCACTTCTGCCACCTTCCCAATGGTATCCATCTTCTACTTTTTTGATACAAATTCCGTAATGCTTAACATTTGGCAATTTAAAACCTGGCTGTGCTGTTTCGAACCAATTAAAGTGCTTTTGAAGATATTTTTGTTCGTGCAATAATTTTTCAATCCTCGACTTATCGTTGGTTAATTTATAATATTCTAGTTCTGTCCATGCAAATAGTGGAGGATTATCTAGTATGTGGATAGCTGCATTGGTAGTAAGCCCATCGTGCATAGGCTTGTAGAAGTTATCAAGACTTTCGATACCAGGAAATACATTGGGTGCATACTTACAAAAATGCAACATAAAACAAGTATCCCAAATCCATATCCATTCGTCACTAAATGCCTCGTCCATATACGGACTTTGCGGGATACCATCCTGATATTTTATATGATCCCAAGCTAATTCCCATGCCTTCCAATATAAATCGACATAATCTTGGTTTTCTTCAAATATGGGATTGGGAATAGCGGATTTATCTAGAGCACCATTTTGTGCAAAAGTCATCGATGGAATCAAATACAGTAATAATATTAAGTTGAAACCTATTAATTTCATAACTATTTTATTTATTGTTTATTATTAAATC
>JADGFH010000514.1 GCA_016743925.1 Labilibaculum sp. | reverse complement strand
ATTTTATGGTATGCAAGCAAAGATATCTTGCTTTCACTATCAAATCAAAAGAGAAATGATTCAAATTAAAAGACAGATGTTGCAACATTCTTTTAACTATGAGACAAATGTTCCAGAAATAACGACAAATCATACAAAAGCAAATAAATCAGGCATTTTGCAAGTTTTTTCTCTCAAGAAACGAACTTATTTTTATATGTTTGTTTCTTGAGATTGAGAATCCTTTTTTATCAACTCAAAGGTTTATTCCACAAATTTTTATAACAAACTTGAACTAAATAAGTTTCCTTGAACTACCTTATTGAATTCAGCTTATTTGTTGTAATATTCCAACAAATCACGAATTACAAATTAAATTATTCATGTGTTTAATAAAATTTTCAAGCTATATTTAACCACCAACAAATTTAATGTGAGATGGTATATCATTTGAATATTCCACAATATAAAAAACAGAAGATCATGTTTAAGTCAAAAAATAATTCTCTTAGTAAACTTCTCCTAAATCTTCTGCTCACTTTATTCATCTTACTATATACTTCCTTATTACCCCTTTATTCAAAATCTGTTCAACCCTTATTTGATCAATACACCATTAAGGATGGATTATCTCACAATACTGTAAATTGTATTGCACAAGACTCTCTTTCGTATATGTGGTTTGGCACAATGGATGGATTAAATCGATTTGATGGCTATCAATTCAAGCTTTTTAAATCGTTACCTGACAACAGTAATAGTTTATGCCATAATCTTGTAAAATCAATATGCATTGATAAAGATGGTGGTATGTGGATAGGAACAGCCAGAGGATTATCATACCTGCATAATGCAAGCAATCAGTTTACCAATTATTTCGCCAACGATAGCTCAAACCTAAGTTATAATAACATCGAAATGGTATTTTGTGACAGTAAAGGAACTCTTTGGGTAGCTACTATGGGAGGTGGTTTGAATAAATTTGATAAGAAAATCCAGCGTTTTATTCAGTATAAATCCGACAGGAATAAAAAAGGCAGTTTAAGCAATAATAATGTACACTGGATCTCTGAAGATCAAGAAGGTACAATTTGGGTTGGCACTGAAGGTGGAGGATTAAATCGCCTAAAGTCAGATTCTATAAATTTTGATTTTTTTCAATTCGAGCCGGAAGATGGTAACTACCAAGCTCTAAATTGTGTACGTTCTATTCAAGAAGATTATAAGGGTAATATTTGGGTTGGAACTTGGGGAGGGGGAACTGCTTTTCTTGATAAAAAAAAAGAACAATTTCATTATTTCAGGAAGAGTGAAAACAGCAATAAAGGAGTGAGTGATAGTAGAGTTATCAGCATTCTATCTTCAAGTAATTCTCAAATTTGGTTTGGAACAGAAGATGGTGGTCTCAATCGCTTCTTATTTGAAAAACAAACATTCGAACACATTGAGATGGACCAACTCTCCTCTTTCGGATTAAAAAGTAATAACATAAGGGCAATTTACGAAGATAAAAATCAGAGAATTTGGTTGGGTTCGTTAGGAGGCGGTGTCTTTTCCTTTCGTTCGGGAAAAGCTGATTTCTCAGGATTTAAAATTCAGGATCGTGATTCCGAAGAAATACCAAATCAGGATATTTATGCCATTACTGGTGATAACGAATCTTTAACTATTGGAACCAACGGTGCAGGCCTCTATCACGCAAGTATCATTCAAAAAGACAGCAATTTAGCATATGACAATATTGAATTTAAAAAAATCAAATTATCCAATAATATAGTACATACTTTATGTTACGATAATTGGGGTAGACTTTGGGCTGGATCCCTAGGTGGTGGCCTCAACCTAATTGAGTTTTCTAAAGAAAAAGATGAAGATCCAAAAATTACAAATTTTAATATTCATGCTGATTCGCAACACACAGTAAGCTATAACGATATTAGAACCTTATATAATGACAGATTAGGTAATTTATGGATAGGTACAGCCGGAGGAGGACTCGACAAGCTAGTTGTAGCCAAACGTGGCGAATTTTATTTTGAACATTACAAGCATAATGAATCAAATGTTTTTTCCATCAGTAATAATGATATCCGGGCTATATCCGAAGATAATAATGGGAATATTTGGATTGGCACTTCATTCGGTTTAAACAAGGCAAAACAAGTAAATGGCAAAGTCCAATTCGAATCATTTTATTCCAATCTTGATAAAACTGGAACGCTATCAGCTAACTGGATAAATGCACTTTTTGTAGATATCAATGGCATTTTATGGGTAGGAACTGATGCTGGTTTAAACCGTTTAGATCCGGAAACAAATAAATTTAAAGTTTATACTGAAAAAAATGGCTTAGTAAACAATATCATTAAAAGTATAAAGGGCGATAAGCAAGGGAACATTTGGATTGGCACTGTGAATGGAATCTCAATGTATAATCAGTCAACCGGCTCGTTTTATAACTTTTATGAATCGGATGGATTGTTGAGTAATGAGCTTAATGCAGGAGCAATTTACACCAACCAGTCGGGACAATTATTTATAGGAGGAACTAAAGGGCTAAATTACTTTATTCCAAAAAACATATTGAAGCAGAACCAAATACACGCTTTACATTTAACTGATTTAAAACTATTCAATCAATCGGTAAAAGTTGGTGAAACGATAAATGATAGAGTATTGTTAAAAATAGATGTATCTCTACAACACTCCATCAGGTTAAAATACAACGAGAATAGCTTCTCTTTCGAGTTTTCGGCCTTGGATTACTCCAATGCTGAAAAAATAAAGTATCAATATAAGTTAGAAGGTTTTAACGATACTTGGCAAAACACTGATGCAAGCCACCGCTTTGCAACCTATACCAACCTAGGTGGAGGCAATTACACTTTTAGAGTAAAGGCAATTACGGGTGTGCCAAATGATCGAATACCTGAATGTACAATCGATTTAAAAATTGATTACCCCATTTGGCTCAGATGGTGGAGTTTTCTTGTTTATGCACTTTTTTCTTGTGGGATAATTTATATCATCATCAGGTATTCTCGAAATAAAGTTATGTTTCGAGAAGAATTAAATATGTCGAAAATTCAACGAGAAAAGGAACAAGAATTAATCAATCTGAAACAACGATTTTTCATGAATATGTCTCATGAACTTAAAACACCTTTAACCCTAATTTTAGGGCCTGTTGAGCGAATATCAAAAAATGAAAAACTAACAGATGACCTTAAGCCCGTATTTACATTAATGCAAAGAAATGCCAATAGGCTCTCTTTACTTATTAATCAATTGATGGATTTTAGTAAACAAGAACGAGGAGTTTTGAAACTTAGCGTTCGTAAGATTGATGTAATCCGTTTTATTAATGATATCAGCGAATCTTTTCGAGAGTTAGCTCAACAAAAGACTATTCAATTAAACGCAAATGTCAATTTATCGAATTTAGAGGCTTGGATCGATGAAGAAAAAATGGAAAAAATACTTTTCAATCTTCTGTCAAATGCATTTAAATATACTCCTATAGGTGGAAAAATTACAATTAATGTTAATTCTCACTCTGATGATTTTTTAACAATTGAGGTTATTGATACTGGTAAAGGAATCGATTCAACACATCACAAACACTTATTCGATCGTTTTTATCAGGTAGATCAAAACGATTCAGAAACTGGCACCGGAATTGGTTTATCATTGGTAAAAGAGTTTGTAACTTTGCATCATGGCAGCATATCAGTAGAAAGTAAGATTGATAAAGGTAGCCGCTTTACGATTCAAATTCCACTTCTTGAAAAAACATATCTAAACGATATAAAATCAGAGCCTATTAAATATGATCATCAACCAATTTTATCAAAGATAAATAAGATAGGCCATCATAAAGGTGACAAAGATCAATCTAAATCTACCATACTAATTGTTGAGGATAACAATGACATGTGTTCTTATCTCGATATGATTCTTAGTGAACATTACAACACTTTAACTGCTACTGATGGTATGGATGGCTTAAAAATAGCCTTAAAAGAGATGCCTGATGTAATTCTTTCGGATGTAATGATGCCAAATATGGATGGGATCAGTTTTTGCAACAAAGTGAAAAAGAATGTTGAAATATGCCATATCCCCGTTTTGCTCCTAACAGCTAAATCAGGAAAAGAGAACACATTATCTGGTTTTAAAAGTGGAGCCGATGATTATGTGGAAAAGCCTTTTAATACTGAAATTTTAATAGCTCGGATACAATCCTTGGTTGAGAATAGAAACAGAATAAAACAACAATTGCAAAAGAATCCCATTTCAAAAGTAACAACCAACAACATCAATCAACTCGATCGTAAGTTTTTGGAAGCTATTGAAAAAATTGTAATCAATAATTTAACATCTATTGAATTTTCGGTTGAAGAGTTGGGAAAACAAGTTGGTATGAGTAGAACCACCTTATACAGAAAAGTTAAAGGTTTATTAGGCCAAACTCCGATTGAATATATAAGAACCATCCGTCTTAAAGAAGCACTAAAATTATTAGAAAATGGCAACTCAGACATTACATTTATTGCAGAATCGGTTGGCTTTAAAGATGTCGTGTATTTTAGAAATTGTTTTAAAAAATTATTCAACATTACGCCAGAGCAATTTTAGATTTCATATTATGTGCTTCCCTAATCCTAAATCGTAAAACAATGAGGTAACTTTTTGTCTGGACAAGAAAAAGGCCAAACTGAGAGCTTGGCCTTTTTGGTTTTAATGATATTGTATATGATTTTTCAGCTAACGAGAAGTTACTGTTATATTGCCTGTTTCCAGTTCATTATTACTTGCAGATATTTCTATTTCTCCAAGACTAGTAGTTGACTGAACAATTAACATACATTTTCCGTTAAATGCCTTGCGATGCTTAGCTACAAGTAATTCTAAGGT
>JADGFH010000513.1 GCA_016743925.1 Labilibaculum sp. | reverse complement strand
CGTACAATGTACTCTGTACACGATACTTACTACTTGATACTAAGAAAATGAAAATAGGAATAATAGGTGCAATGGAGGTTGAGGTTGTTAAACTTCGCGATCAATTGTCCAATAGAGAAGAACAAAAAAAAGGTTCATTCGTTTTTTATACTGGTAATTTGAACGATGTAGAAATTGTTTTACTTCAATCGGGAATTGGAAAAGTTAACGCAGCAATTGGAGCAGCTGTGTTAGTTGATACTTTTCAACCTGACTACGTTATTAACACCGGTGCTGCTGGTGGTTTTCCTGGCGATATAAAAGTTGGTGACATTGTAATTTCACAAGAGCTTATTCATCATGATATGGATTGTACTGTTTTTGGTTACAAAATGGGACAAGTACCAGGAATGCCAGAAAGTTTTGTGGCTGATGAAAAACTAATCGCTTTAGCAGATAAAACAATACATCAGTTTAGCGATATAAAGACTAAAAAAGCTACGATCCTTACCGGAGATCAGTTTATGAACAATCCGGAGGCTACGAATAGAATAAAAAAAATGTTTCCAACTGCTGAAGCTGTTGAAATGGAAGGTGCTGCAATCGCACAAACCTGTTACCAATTCAACATTCCATTTGTGGTTATCCGATCTATTTCGGATATTGCAGGACAGGAAAATGCAATGGAATACGAAGAATTTGTTGAAATTGCCGCAGTCAATTCAGCCAAAATGGTGACCGAGATGGTAAATGAGTTGGGAAATCAGAAATAAAAAAAAGAGAACATGGAAAAAATAGCAAGCTTTACAGTTGATCACAATAAATTAAAAAGAGGGATTTACGTATCTCGAAAAGATAAAGTAGGAGCAGAAACATTAACTAGTTTCGATATCCGCACCAAATTGCCAAATATGGAGCCTGCAATGGATATTCCTGCAATGCATACTATGGAACATTTAGGTGCTACCTTCTTGAGAAACCATAAAGAATGGGCAGATCGCACAATATATTTTGGACCAATGGGCTGTCGCACAGGATTCTATTTAATTTTTCAAGGTGATTTAGATTCAAAAGATATCGTGAAAGTAACTCAAGAGATGTTCGATTTCATGGCTGATTTCTCTGGTGAAATCCCTGGAACGAACAAAATCGAATGTGGTAACTATATGAGTCATGATTTACCAATGGCTCTTTGGGAAGCAAAACGATTCAAAAATGAAGTATTAGGAAGTCTAAAAGAAGAGAATCTTACTTATCCTGAATAAGGGTAATAAAAAAAAAAAAAAGAGGCTGTCGTTCATATGAATTACACAGCCTCTTTTTTTGTTTAAATTTCCTTATATTTATTATGAAAAGATTTTTTACTCATGAAGATATCAGGAACTAAATTCATATTAATCACACTTTTAATTGTATTAATACCTATTTATGGGAATTGGGAGCTTCTGCTACGTGGTGAAAAAACAGAAGGCGTAGTTGAAAAAACCATAGAAGAAGATGCTGGAATGTTACGATCCTTCTACTCTATCATTACCTATCAAACAAATCAGAAACAATATGCTCTAAAAGGACCTGAAAATGTTGAATATCAAATTGGAAAAAAATTTCCAATTCTTTATATGCCTGATGCTCCTGAAAATTCAATTATATTCTCTCCAAGAGGAATCTACGTTAATCGATTTACTTCTGCGGCTGTAGTATTATTCATTTTATGGATGGCTTTTTACCTCAGTTTTTCGCCCAAAAGTGAGAATCGTAAATCCAAAAAAGAATGGTTTAAGCCAAACAGTTGTTTGAATAAGAAGAAATTAACCTAACCTACCATACTTGGCATTAAACTTATTTTCAATATTTTAAGATTTGTTGACATTCAATTGGCACACAACTTGCATTTGCCATTGTAACCGAATAAAAAATAAGTCCGGTTTTAATATCAACAATATAATTAATGACAATGAAAAAAGTACTTACAATAGCAATCTTAATCGGTTTAAGCCTTAGTATTTCAAGCAAAATTTTTGCTCAGGAAAAAGAAATAAGCAAAAGCGAGAAAAAAGAACTTAAGAAAGAAAAAAAAGCAAAGCGGAAAGCTGAAATAAAACTTTACGAAGAAGCAAGACACGATGAAGCTAGCGATGCCATACAAGAGTTGGATTTTGTTTTAGAGGCATCTACCCTTTATAGCAAAAGAGGACATCAAATAAATGTTTCAGACAATATAAATTTTATCTCAGTTAAAGATGATAAGGTTGTTCTACAATTGGCATTTCAAAATTATAATGGTTTAAATGGACTAGGTGGTGTTACTCTTTCTGGGCAAATTTCAAAGAAGGAATTCAGGAAAGACAAACATGGAAACCAATACCTATCATTTAATGTAATCGGCGCCATTCTTAATGCAGAAGTTAGAATTATGCTCGGAGCTTCTGATAATTATGCCGATGCAGACGTTAATGCTACAACAAGAAGTGATAGAATAAGATTTAGAGGTAAATTGATCCCAGGAGATAAAACAATTGTTTACAAAAGCGGTTTCGAATATTAAGTATTGCATTTTAAAAGAAAGAATAACCGTTCTCTTGATTAGAGCGGTTTTTTTATACCTAAAACTCGCTTAGCACAAAATTCGGTTCTATCTTTGCAGGCTGAACAAAATAAGAAAAAATGAAGAAGCCAGAATTATTATTACCTGTAGGAAATCCTGAAATGTTTCATGCTGCCATAAAAGGTGGTGCCGATGCTGTTTATCTAGGTTTACGCCAATTTAATGCCAGAGGAAGAGCAACAAACTTTTCGGTGAGTCAATTACAGTCCTTACTTAAGCTGGCTTACAAAAATAATATCAAGGTATATCTTACCTTAAATACGGTAATAAAAAACGATGAAATAGCCGATTTACTAGATACTTTAAATCTGGTTAAGAAATCGTCGATTAGTGCAATTATTATTCAAGATTGGGGCGTTTACCATTTGGTGAAAAAACATTTCCCAGAAATTACAGTGCATGCGAGTACACAAATGGCCAATCACAATTCTCTAGGAGCCATTTATTCTCAGCAAAAAGATTTCGAACGTGTGGTAATGGCAAGGGAATTAACGCTACCTGAACTAAAAGAAATCAAAAAGAAATCTGATATTGAGTTGGAGATCTTCATGCATGGAGCTCTTTGTTATTCTTTTTCTGGAATGTGTCTTTTTAGCAGCTATTTAGGAGGAAGTGGAGCAAATAGAGGTTTGTGTGCACAACCATGTCGTCGTTTTTATCAATCAGGAAAACAAAAAAGCTATGTTTTTAGTTTGAAAGACAATCAGGCTGTTGAAGTATTACCGGAATTAATAAAGATGGGCGTTGAGTCAATTAAGGTGGAAGGTCGTATGAAACCTGCCGAATTTGTTTACAATGTATCCAGGGCTTACCGCGAAGTAATCGACAACAACAATATTGAAACTGCAAAAGAGCTTCTTAACTATGACATGGGTCGTGAAAAAACCGGGTATTTCTTAGCAGGTAATGTAAGTAGTGCCATCACTCAAAATACAAACACTGGTATTCTTATTGGTGAAGTATTAGAAAGAGTAAACGATCGTATTATTATCTCCTCAGATCATAAATTAAACCTAGGCAATAGAATTCGTATTAAACAACGAAGTGGCGAGCCTCAAAAAGCAATTAAAATCAAAGAAATTGATTTGCTTGAAGAAGGTGTTTACAAAGTAAATGCTGCAGATGCGATCGCCAGATCTGGTGATCAAGTTTACCTTGCGGGATTACAAGAGGAAAAATTCTCAAGTAAATTCACCGAAGAAGGAAAACCGCTACCAATAAATATGCATCGTGGCGCCAGAACCAAAATTGTAAAAAGCTTAGGAACCAAAGACAGTCCAAAGAAAGAACAAACCTATGTGCGAATCGATTCAATGGCTTGGTTAAGAAAAATCCATTTAAATGAGATGGATTACTTAATTTTAAACTTGAAAAAATCGGAATGGAAAGAATTACGATGGAATGCTCCTTTCCTACAAAAAAACGCTAATAAAATATTCATCGAATTGCCAAAATTCATTCCTGAAAATGACATCGAATTCTATAAGGGTATTTGCAACAATGCAATGAAAAATGGCTATCAAAACTTCATGATTAGTCACCTTTCCCAGAAACTTATAGTTCCTGCAAAAGCTAGAATTGCATGTAACGAGAATGTATATCTATTTAATGAGGCGGCTGTTGCTCATGTTCAAGAAGAAGGTATTAACTTATACACGCATCCTCAGGAGAACGATCTGGAGAATTTATTGCTTGGAAACGATCGGTTTGGTATTATTCCAGTCTATTTTTATCCGCAATTATTTTACTCTAGAATGCCTGTGAAGTTGCACAAGGAAGATGAGTTAATTGACGATATGCAAGGCGAATTTGAAAAAGACCTTCGAGATGGAATCACGATTGTATATCCAAAACATCCTGTTACCTGGATGCAACAGAAAAATAAGCTGATTAAAGAAGGATTTAAACGTTTCATGATTGATTTAACCCATGAAAAACCCTCATCGAATACCTTTAAGCGTTTGATTAAAAACTTTCAACAAGCCAAACAAGCCCAGCCATCTACCAGTTTTAACATGAAGAAGGGACTTAAATAAAAAATGCAAAGCCTTTCAATTTACAATCAGAGCTAAAAAAAGAATTTACGTCTCTTGCATGTTGCAAGAGACGTTTTATTTTGAATCTAGCAGCTTTAGTATTTTATAGAAGCTCCGATTTTTAAATTTGAGCCTCTTGCAGCTTGCGAGAGCAAGGAATTTCAAATTTGTATCTCCAAACAACTTGCAAAAATCCCGAATTTTAAATTTGAACCTCTCACAACTTGCGAGAGAAAGGAATTTCAAATTTGTATCTCCAAACAACTTGCAAAAACCCCGAATTTTAAATTTGAACCTCTCG
>JADGFH010000512.1 GCA_016743925.1 Labilibaculum sp. | reverse complement strand
GAGTATTACTACGAATAATAATGAAATGTATTTGTATGATAGACGTTCTGGAAAGAAAATGCACATATCAGAACACGAAGGTGATGCGACTTACAATCCTCAGTTTTTTAGTTTGGATCATAAATTTTTGTATTATTTAAGTAATGAAAATTCTGATTTTGTTTACCTAAGTAAGTATGATGTAGAATCAGGTGAAAAACAGATGATATTCAAAACCGATTGGGATGTGCGATATGCCTATCACACTTACAATGAAAAATATCGCATAATAGGTATCAATGAGGATGGGAAAACCAATGTGAATATGATTGATTTGGGAACTAACAAAGAGGTTCAACTTCCTGTTATCAAAGGAGGAGATATTAAGTCGGTTGGTTTAACGAAAGATGAGAGCCGAGTTCGTTTAGTTGTTGGTACTTCGGTTTCTCCTAACAATATCTATGTTTTTGATATGGGAGATACGAAGGCCAAGAAGTTGACAAATACCTTAAATCCTGAAATTGATCCTACTAATTTGGTAGAAGCTAAGGTGATTCGTTATGAATCTTTCGATGGAGTTCAGATTCCAGCTATTTATTACCAACCTAAAATTGCTTCAACTGAGCATAAGGTGCCAGCAGTAGTTTGGGTGCATGGTGGTCCTGGAGGACAATCCAGAGTGGGTTATTTTTCTTTAATTCAGTATATGGTGAATCAGGGTTATGCGGTTTTGGCTGTTAATAATCGTGGAAGTAGTGGTTATGGCAAAAAGTTTAAATCGATGGATGATAAGAAACATGGTGAAGACGATTTAAAGGATTGTATTTGGGCCAAGAAATTTTTAACTGGAACTGGTGTAGTTGACGAAAGTAAAATTGGAATTATTGGTGGCTCCTATGGTGGTTACATGACCATGGCAGCCTTAACTTTTGCACCAGAAGAATTTGAAGTTGGTGTAAATATTTTTGGTGTAACCAATTGGTTACGCACCTTAAAATCAATTCCTCCTTATTGGGAATCTTTCCGTAAAGCATTATATGCCGAAATGGGTGATCCTACAACTATCGATTCTGTTGCTTTATACAATAAATCGCCTTTGTTTTTTGCTGATAAAGTAGTCAAGCCATTGTTAGTATTGCAAGGAGCAAACGATGTGCGTGTATTACAGGTAGAATCGGATGAAATTGTTGCTGGAGTTAAAGAGAATGGTGTACCCGTAGAGTATATCGTATTTGATGACGAAGGGCATGGATTCCGTAAAAAGGAAAATGAAATTAAAGGATACGGACAGGTTGTTACCTTCTTAGATAAGTATTTGAAGAAAGAAGAAGTTAGTGAAGTGAAATAAAACGTTCAGTATATAATAGCAAAAAGGCAGTAATCATTTGATTACTGCCTTTCTATTTTGTTGAGATAACTTATTCAGCTATTTCTACTAATTTTTCATCTGAGTGCCAAAGACCGTGCTTAGTACAGAAAGCTGTAGCAGTCAATTTCATTTTACGAGATGGTACTACGTAAAAATCTACTTCTGCTTGATTGGCTTCACCACCTAAAATTCCTGTAGAGAAAGTTGCTTGCGTTAACATTTTCTCACCATCCCAAAGCTGAACCCAAGCTACATAGTGATCAAAATCATCTGGATGAGCGTAAGCATCACCAATTTTCACTTTTACTTTGAATTTTTCACCTTTTTTAGCTGATTCATCACAGTAAACGAAAGCAGAATGTCTGTCGATATAATCTTTCTTAGCTTCACCATCAATGGTGTTAATGTCTTGGTATCTATTAATTTTCATGTTTTGTTTTTTTGATTTTATTCCCGATAAATCGAGATGAGAGGATTATTTTGATTTTATTATTTGCTTAAATATTCTGCAACACCTTCAGCTGTAGCTTGCATTGCATCTTCTCCTTTATTCCAGTTAGCAGGACAAACTTCACCATTTTCTTCGAAGTGCTGTAATGCGTCAACCATACGAATTGCTTCATCAACACTTCTTCCTAGTGGTAAATCGTTAATTACAGAGTGACGAACTGTACCTCTTTTGTCGATTAAGAATAATCCACGGTATGCTACTGGTGCTCCTGAAGAAGTAGCATTTCCTTCTGCGTCGTAATCATACTCAGAAGCTAATACGCCATAATTTTCAGAAATAGTTTTTGACAAATCGGCAACTAATGGATAAGTAACACCTTTAATTCCACCCTTGTTTTTTTCTGTATTCAACCATGCGAAGTGAGAAAATTCAGAATCTACTGAACAACCAACAACAGCAACGTTTCTCTTTTCAAATTCAGCGAGTTTTGCTTGAAATGCAAGAAGCTCTGTAGGGCAAACAAAAGTGAAATCAAGAGGGTAAAAGAAGAATACTACTTCTTGTTTTCCAACAAATTGTTCTAATGAAAAACCTTCAACAATTTGATTTCCTTTTACTACTGCTGCAGCTGAAAATGCAGGTGCTTTTTTACCAATTAATGTTTGCATGATTATTTTATTTTTAAAGTTTATTATTTCTTTTTTTGTATGCTTGCAAATGTAGAATTGATTTGAATAACGTACAAATTATATTAATCAATAATCTTTATAGGTGCATCGAGAGAACTAATATCGCAGTATGTGAAATACTGAAATAATCAGAGTTTCAGTGATATCTGAAAAAGCATTGCTTATAATGAATTGTAAAATTTTTATTTAAATGATAATTTTTAGATTTGTAATGAATACCAAATTTCTTTTGTTTAGAAATTCGATATTGAAGATACAAATAATTCGTGAAAGAAATTAATAGGTGAATTCCATTTTGGATACTTTAGAATAAGTTTGAAAAGGAGATATGAAAATACCATTTGAGAATATTAAACAACGAACAGATTTTAAGGAGTGTGGTGGAGAAATCAATATCTCTGTGTTTAAAAGTGAGAATAAATCATGGCTTCCTTATTTTGTTTATTTACCACCAAACTGGTCTTCAGAAAAAAAATATCCGTTAATTCTTTTCTTTCATGGACAAGGTGGAGATGAAGGGACTTTTAACAAATATGTAAATGCAGAGCAATTAAACGAATGGATCTTAAAAGGAGAAATTGATCCTGTTGTGATTGCTGGTGTTCGTGGAGATAATGATAGAGATAACGTTCAGTGGTTTACTGAGGAGAATGAGGCTTTGTTTAATGGTGAGGATGATGGTGAATTTATTCGTTATTGCCAGAGCAACTTTAATGCTGGTATTACTGATGAAGGCATTTCCATTGAAGGACATTCCAGAGGTGCAGCTGGTGCAATAAATTATTTTTTAAAGTATCCTAATCGATTTTCTTCTATAGTTGGCATGGGATATGTAAGTGATTATACCTTAGGTGATAATTTTTTATTGGGAAAGAAGAATTTGGAGTTCTTAAAACATGGAAAAACATCACTTCGATTGGAAATTGGTACAGAAGACAGTTTTGTTCGTAGCAAACAACGAAGAGCTAGCTTCGAAATTCATCAGTTTCTAGAAGAAATGGAGGTTGATCATTCTTTTGAATTATTGCATGGGGTTGAACATGGTTTTGATACTTTTTGGAATTATTATACAGATGAAGGTGTTATAAATGGTTTGGCTCACCTTAAATTTCACGAAAAGGCCAGAAAATCAAATAATGTTTAATTTGTACACAGAGTCAGTAAAAGTTATGTAAGTTTATCTGAATCATTTAATTTGAATTTTATGAACCCTTATCGTTTTGTTATTATTGTACTATTTTTAATTCCATTATTTTCTAATGGCCAGGATACCATTTATTTTAATCAAGATTGGTATGTTGTTGAAAAAGATAATGCTAATCAATACACTACAATTAATACATTAAAGGAAAATCCCAATCAGTTTCTGGTAAGAGATTTTACTATAGGTGGTGTACTTCTGGCCGAATTTCAATACAAAGGATTGCTTAATTCAATAGATTGGGCCCGTATTTATGAAAAAGGTTTTCACTCTTTTGCAATTGAAGATGGTCGTAGTCGTTCCTATTTTTCTTCTGGGATCAAAAAAAAAGAATTTACTTATAAAAATGGCTTGCAAAATGGTTTGATAAGTGTTTGGAATGAAAGTGGGCAGAAAGTAAGATCATTTTACGCTGAAAATAATGTTGCTAACGGTTCTTATACAGAGTATTTCAAAAATGGAAATATTAGTTTTACCGTAAACTTTAAAAATGATACACTTCAAGGAAATGCCATTTATTATCATGAAAATGGAGAAATTTCAAAACTTGGAAAATTTGAGAATGGTTCAAAAACAGGAAAATGGCAATACATCTCGGAAGAAGGTAGACCTATTGCCGAAGAAGTTTATAAACCAACATTTTTTATTGATGGACCAAATGTTAATGTGAGTTTTCCCGAAGGTAAATGGTATTTAGCGGATAGATATAAAGAAGATGCACGTATGAATTTCTTTTTTACTAGAATTGGATTAACTGATTCTCCAAAAGAGGAAGATATTCCATCTTGTTTGATAACACTGGATAGAGTGGGAAACGAACTTAAATTGCTTGAGTACTCATCTGATAGAAGGAGATATTTATCAATTGATGTGAATTTAGTTCTTACAAAGGAGAAAAATATGTTTAGCCTGCCAAACACTATTGGATATGTTGGTAATTCAAGTGATGAAAAGGACAAGACGCGAATAGTATATTTAATTCATTCCTTACAAAATGGTATTGGAATGGAAATGATTTTAGATTGTAAAAAAGAAAATTATAAAGTTCTAAAAAAGGAATTTTTATACATTTTAAAATCATTAAAAAAATAATAGATAACGCAATTAGAAATTAAATAATGAAAGTAATTTCAACCAATATTGGTGAGAGTGTAGAAATCAATTATCACGGAAAAATTGAAAAAACGGGGATGTATAAATATCCTGTTGAAGATGCAATTTTTCTTGGTAAAGAG
>JADGFH010000511.1 GCA_016743925.1 Labilibaculum sp. | reverse complement strand
ATACATGCATCTGGAAAAAATATCCCTATTAAATTATAAAAACATACTTGATTTAGAATTGAGTTTTTCGCCTAAAATCAATTGCTTTATTGGGAATAATGGAATGGGAAAGACGAATTTACTTGATGCAGTCTACTACCTAAGTTTTTGTAAATCATATTTTTCATCTAGCGATCAGCTAAATATTAATCAGGATGAACAGTTTATGGTATTAGAAGGTGCATATCAGCGAAAGGAGTTGAATGAACTTGTTTATTGTGGTGTTAAGCGTGGGCAAAAGAAGAACTTTAAACGGAATAAAAAGGAATATAAAAAGCTTTCGGAGCATATTGGTTTGATACCTATTGTTATGGTTTCGCCTGCAGATGTTAGTTTAATTACTGATGGAAGTGATGAACGGAGAAAATACATGGATAGTGTTATTTCGCAGTACGATCGTAAGTATCTCGAAGATTTAATTCGTTACAATCGAGTATTGCAGCAAAGAAATAAATTATTGAAAGATTTTGCTTCTGGAAATCGTTTTGATGAGGATACTTTGAGTATTTGGGATGAGCAGATGATTGTTTTAGGAACTTCTATCTATGAAAAAAGAAAGGATTTCTTAAATAAGTTGATGCCTGTTTTTCAAGAATATTATCAGGTTATATCGCAAGGAAATGAAGTGGTTAATCTGGAATATAAATCACTTTTGCATGAGAATTCTTTACGAGATTTATTACTTAATGCCAGATGGAAAGATCAGGTAATGCAATATACTACGGTAGGTATTCATAAAGACGATTTGGAACTAACGCTTGGAAGTTATCCAATAAAAAAAATGGGTTCACAAGGACAAAAAAAGACGTATCTTATTGCTTTAAAGTTAGCTCAATTTGATTTTATTAAGCAAATTGCAGGATTCAATCCAATTCTTTTGCTCGATGATATTTTTGATAAGTTAGATTCTCAAAGAGTAGAGCAAATTGTTAAGTTGGTTTCGGAAGATCGCTTTGGGCAGATTTTTATATCCGATACCAATCGCGATCATTTAAATGAAATACTTTCAGGTATGGATCTTGATTACCAGTTGTTTGTTATCGATAAAGGTGCCATTGTAAGCTAAGAAAAATGAGAAGAAGTAAAACTGAAAAAATAGACCAGTTAATTCAACAGGTACTTAAGGAAAATAATTTAGACGGAAAATTAAAGGAGTATGAGTTGGTTTCTTCTTGGGAGAAAGTAATTGGGAAAACGGTTGCCAATGCGACTACTGATATTTACATTCGAAATCGAAAATTATTCGTAAAAGTTCGTTCTTCGGTTATTCGAAATGAGCTTTTGATGATAAAAGATGGCTTAATAAAAGCACTGAATCGGGAAGTTCTGGCTAATATCATTGATGATATTATTGTACGATAAAAGAAAAGCGCATCAAGATTAACCTTAATGCGCTTTTTTATATATTATGTTTTTTTATTAAAACATTTCTGTTCCTGCAAAATGAAATGCACCTTCAATACAAGCATTTTCATCGCTATCTGAACCATGAATAGCATTGCGAGACATCGATTCTGCAAACTGCTTACGAATAGTTCCTTCTGCTGCTTCTGACGGATTTGTAGCTCCAATTAAAGTTCTAAAATCAACCACTGCATTTTCTTTTTCTAAAATCGCCGACACAATAGGTCCCGAGCTCATAAAGTCAGTTAAATCACCATAAAATGGTCTTTCATTGTGTACCTCATAGAAAGTTTCAGCTTGTTCTTTGCTAATTTGAGTGTATTTCATTGCAACAATGCGAAATCCAGCTTTGTTTATTTTGGCAAGTATAGCACCGATATGTCCATTTGCAACAGCATCTGGTTTTATCATGGTAAAGGTTCTATCTGTTCTCATACATGTGTATAGTTAAATGTTTCGTATACAAAATTAATTATTCTTAGCACCTGTGCAATAGTTAATTTATCTGAACGAGAAAAATACACGGACACCGAAATTTGTTTTCAGACGCTTCAGTTTAAAATTAAACGATCTATTGTATCTTTACGTCTTATTTTTAAATCAACCCAATAAAAGAATGAACGATTTGCTTAATAGGATTGACAAAAATCTAATTAAAGAAGCGAAAGTATTACTTTCTGATTCAACAAAAATTTCAATCATACCTCATTCAGGTCCAGATGGTGATGCGATAGGATCATCGCTTGCTCTATATCAATATTTAAAGAAAAAAGGGAAGCAAGCACAAATTATTAGTCCAAGTGCATACCCCGTATTTTTAAAGTGGCTACCAGAAAATTCAGATGTTTGGATTTATACCAATGGAAAGAAAAAGGCCGAGGAGTATTTGAATTCTTCTGATTTGATATTTATAGTTGATCACAATTCTTTTAAGCGCTCGGGCGACTTGGAATCAGTACTTGAGAAAGCTACGGCAAAAAAAATAATGATTGATCATCATCCAGAACCAGAGCCAATTGTAGATCTTATGTTTTCGGATACAAAAATGTGTTCTACTTGCGAAATGATGTATGAATTTATTGAGGCTTTAGGGGATGAGGACCTTATCGATGATCGAATTTCAGAATGTATTTATACTGGAATCATTACCGATACAGGCGGATTGAGTTACAATTCTTCGCAACCAAGAACCTATCAAATTGTTGGTAGCTTAATTGCAAATGGTATTGATAAAAGTAAAATTCACTCGAATATATACGACAATTTTTCACCAGAGCGTATGAAGTTGTTAGGGCATTGTTTGGATCAAGGATTGGAAGTATTGTCAGAATATCAGGCGGCTGTTATAAAACTTACAAAGGAAGATTTAGTCCGTTTCAATTATAAAGATGGAGATACTGAAGGCTTTGTGAACTATCCATTATCTATTCAGGGGATGAAGATGTCGGTTATCTTTATTGAAAAAGATGATGTGGTGAAGATTTCATTTAGATCGAAAGGAAATGTTCCTATTAATAGTGTTGCTCGTGAATATTTTAATGGTGGAGGACATATGAACGCCGCTGGAGGTCGTACAGATCTAAAATTAGATGAAGCAATAAACCTATTTAAGAAAGTGTTACCTGATTTTCATAATACTTTGGAAGAAAATTAAATCACTATTTGCAGAATAAAAGACTTAGTGGTATGATATTTGTTCAAATACTATTGGTTATCGGTTTAGGTTTCTGATGATTTGTTTTAGGGATAATAAAATCAAATATATAACCGATATTGCCCGATTTTAGGTGGTCGGGATAGTAACCTGAATTTTTATCTATGAAGTTCGCAGCGCAGATTCATCATCTGCGCTGTTTTTTTTATTATCCTATTTATCTCTGTGGATAAGGAATATTGTTGGTCTCTTGTGTAAGTCAGGAATATTGTTTTTCCAGTTTTTAACAGGCATTGTTTTAATATATTCCGTTTCAAGAGTAATATCGGCAGCAATGCAAAGCTTGGTATTTGGATGGCAATTTTGAATTAGATCATCTACCATTTTCATGTTTCGAAAAGGTGTTTCGATAAACATTTGACTTTGTCCTTCGTTGATGGATCGATTGTCTAATTGCTTTATTTTTTTCGCTCTTTCTCCCGCTTGAATTGGTAAGTAACCATTAAAAGCAAAATTTTGTCCGTTAAAACCAGATGCCATTAGGGAAAGTAAAATAGAAGATGGACCTACCAAAGGAATAACCTTAATATCTTGAGTGTGTGCAATTTTCACAACATCGGCTCCAGGGTCGGCAACACCAGGGCATCCAGCCTCTGATATTATTCCCATATCATGCTCTTTTAGAGCATTTAAATACCCCGAAATATCATTCGGCGAGGTATGTTTGTTCAATTCATAAAAGGTCAATTCATCAATATTGATGTTTCGATCTACTTTTTTCAAATAGCGACGAGTAGTTCTTATATTCTCAACAATAAAATGTTTAAGATCAGGAATAAGTTGTTGAATGTGCATTGGGATTACCTGATCTATTTCAGAATCACCCAAAGTCGTTGGAATTAAAAAAAGTTTGCCCTTCATGATGGTTTAATTTTTGGCAAATGTACAAAATAACTTAATCACTAATTCCGAATGTTGAATTCAATTCCATTTTTCTTATCTATATTCAATCTGAATAATTTTGAATTCAAATTGAATTGTTTCATCTTTGCACTTCATTGGTATTATTGATTACAATATGACACAGATTGCGGTTAAAATAATATTAAATCGAAACTTTATTCTGATTCTTGCAGTAATTTTAGGATTGCTAATTGGAGATTGGGCTACCTTACTAAAGGACTATACTTTTTACATTTTGGCGATTGTTATGACTTTCTCTACAACGGGAATTTCGACCAAAGCCATGTTTCCTTTAAAGGAAATGTTTGTGCCTATGTTGCTTGGTTCTTTTTTAAACTATGTGGTTTTTGGTGTTGTTATTATTAGTGTTTCATATTGGTTAATGCCAACGCCAGAATTGTTTCTCGGTTTTGTGGTAATTGCTTCAACTCCTCCTGGTGTTGCTGTAATTCCTTTTTCGAATATTTTAGATGGAGATCTTAAATATGCAATTGTTGGAACGCTAGGTGCATTTATTTCTTCTTTATTCTTTGCACCGCTAATTGTTGGTTTATTTTCGAATGTTGAAGGAGGAATCGACCCACTTCAATTGTTTATAACAATGGTACAGTTGGTTTTGCTTCCTTTACTGATTTCGAGATTCTTATTATGGAAGCCAATTAAGTCAACAGTAGAGAAGGTTAGGGGGCGAATTGTAGATTGGGGATTTGCATTAATAATTTTTACTGCAGTTGGACTCAATCGCCAAGTATTTTTTTCTAATTTTGATATACTCTTGTTGGTATCCCTTGTGTTGTTTATTGGGATTTTTGGTTTGGGATGGTTTTATGAATGGTTTAGTAAGAAAATTGGCATTTCGGCGCCTGTGGC